>CACZII010000026.1 GCA_902781185.1 Fibrobacter succinogenes | reverse complement strand
TGGTGCGATGCGTAAAGTATTACTTTTTTCCTTAATTTTTGCCGTGGCCGCCATGGCCGCCGATTTCGAGCGATCCAACTGGAGAATGCAGCTCTATGTGCAAGGTGAATTCGCCTTTTTGCAGTTCAAGGACAGCGATCCTGAACTCCTGCTGGACCAAATTGACAAGAAGTTGATGACCTTCCCCATCAACGCAGGCTTCCTCTGGAGTCCCCTCATCACGCCTTTCTACAAGGCGGACATTCCCTTCACCGTCTGGCTGGGTGTGGAAGTCAACTCCATCCAATTTGGCGAGATTGCCAAGGACCCTAAGTTCTACTTTGAAAGCGACAACTGCGACAAGACCACAGGCTGCGGAGACGCCAACAAGGGCGAAACCCTATCCTTCAGATCCTACGCCCCGTCATTTTTGGCAGGTTTTTCGTTCAACCTAATCGGCGACCTGGACATCCGGTTGCTGGGCGGCTACGGTTTCCAATTTTTCTCTTTCTACGACGAGCGTTTTTCCCATACGGACCAGAAAACCTCGGTTTTTCCAACCGCATTTGTTTCTGGCGCCCTGGAATACAAGGTTGGCGAACTGTTTAAGGATATCGATTTCAAGATTGGCGTGAACGTCCGTAGGGAGTTCCTGCCTTACGAAGATGTCAAGGCAACGAGAAACGCCCCCAAGGCCAACGAGGACGCCAGTATCCCTGCAGGCTACTCGGGCATCGAATTGCCCGTACGGGTGGGCCTGGAACTTTCCCTGGACTTCGGGCGTGAAAGCCGCCGCGACCGCCGCATGAGGTATGTGCTCCATGACCGCGACGACGTGCTCCGCAAGAACAGCGAAGTCAAGGACACGCTCTCCGACTGGGACTGCATGGCCATCGAACGTGACTACCGGTTCTTCCTGGATGAAGACGGCAACCTGCCCGACATGAGTGAATCTTTCACCAAGACCCAGTTCTCCGACGTATTGGAAAGTTTCCTCGCCTTCTGCCACCCCGAAGACCTGGCTACCAAGGAAAAGCTGTACGCTACCCTGGATACCGGCAAGATTCAGTTGAAGGAATACCAGACCCGCCAGGAAGATTCTCGTTTCGAACAGGTTATGTCTAGCAACGACCCCGAAATGCTGGCGATGTACCTGGAATACTATCCGGACTCTCCCCACAGGGCCGAAGTGGAAGCCAAGCTAAACGTTCTGGGTGAATACCACAAGTTCCGTGAGATCCAGGCCCAGAACACCTTCAAGGCCTACCTGACATACCTGAACGACAATCCCAACGGAGCTTTCCGCGACGAGGCCGAAGCAGGCATCTTTGAACTGGTGAAGGGTAGTGGCCGTCTGAAGGATTACGAGATTTACCTCAAGCGCTTCCCCGAAGGAAAATTCGTAGAAGAGGCAAAGGCCGCGCTCCAGAGTGCCAACGCCGACGCCCCCTCCATGATCGAAGTCCAGACTGGCGAGACCGAAGAGGAAATCGAAAAGGCCGAACACAAGAAGGCCAACAAGAAGGCGCCTAAGAAAAACAAGGGCAAGAAAAAGAAATAAGCCGTAGGGTGCGATTCACGTCGCACCTTTTTATTTAGAAATGAAACTAAAGACAAGCGTTATACTTCTCGCCCTATTCTGCACGTTTGCCTTTGCGCAGCTGGGAGCAGAACTCAACCCCCAAGATTCGACAGCCCTGCAGAGCGCAGCCTCCACAGGCATCTACACCCAGATTATCGACTGGTACAACGAAAACCTGAACTATGGTACCATAACGCTCCTCATGGCCATAGAAAGTTCCTTCATACCCTTCCCGTCGGAACTGGTGGTGCCTCCAGCGGCTTACAAAGCTCTTCAGTCGGGTTCTGAGCTGAACATCATCTTGATTGTGCTTTTCGCCAGTATGGGGGCCCTTATCGGGGCTTTCATCAACTACTTCTTGGCTAAATTCCTGGGTCGCCCCATTGTATACAAATTCGCAGATTCTAGGCTAGGCCATTTCTTGCTAATCGACACCGAGAAAGTCGAAAAGGCCGAGAACTATTTCCGTGACCACGGAGCCATATCCACCTTTGTCGGTCGACTCATTACCGTCATTCGGCAACTGATTTCCATTCCGGCAGGACTTTCAAACATGAAGCTCCTGCCCTTTACCCTGTACACATTCCTTGGCGCCACCATCTGGAACTGCGTCCTTGCCCTTTTAGGTTATCTGGCCCACGGCCAAAAGGACATCATTGAAAAGTATAACTCCGAACTGGCAATTGCACTACTTGCCCTCGGAGCCCTTTTCATCGGCTACATGGTGTGGAGTGCGGTTAAGCCGCGTAAAAAGACGAATTCCTAATAACGGACTAGTCCTTCAGACAACGGACAGAAAAAGCGTTGTCCGTAGAATACTTGTTTTCGTGAAAACTCTCGTCGCCATATTCAAGCATACGAGCAAAAGCCTTCTTGCTTTTCTTGCCCTTTTCCTTAGAAGAACTCCAGAACAGGGCTCGCTCCTTAATTTTGTCAGAAAGGTTCCCGTCTTTAGAGACGTATCCTGCAGGCAAAGCGGCAAAACCAAAATCATTTGTACCGGTATTTATAATTTCATACTCATCAAGATAAATCGGTTCGCCCGTGTGCTGGTCGTAAATTTTTTTCTTTTTCTTCTTGACTTTCCAGTCATCCTTCGCTCTTAATGCGTTTCC
This sequence comes from Fibrobacter succinogenes, assembly GCA_902781185.1. GTDB lineage: Bacteria > Fibrobacterota > Fibrobacteria > Fibrobacterales > Fibrobacteraceae > Fibrobacter > Fibrobacter succinogenes_G. The sequence continues at coordinate 11,325 of CACZII010000026.1, read as the reverse complement.
AGGCTTTGACTTGGAATTTTCAGAAACGAACGACACAAGATCACGCCATTCTGACCTTGACGGAAGGTGCCAACCCACAGGGCATGCCTTTTCCGCCTTTTTCCAAGTATAGAGTCGACCGTACTTTTTGCAGTTGTCAACCTTTCGTTCATAGCACCAAGAATCATCCATGTGCAAATTCAGGTTTTCAGCCATCCATGTCTGATTTCCAAGCTGAACCGTCTTGTAGGTCTTTCCGTCTCGTGTATCCTTGAAAGACCCCTTCTTGACAGAAGCGGCCAAGGAAAAGGAAACAAGTCCCATCATGCAAAAGCAAACCAACCATTTTTTCATAACACCCTCACTTTCACGCGTGGATTACTTCAATGATACATAATAAAAACGATTTTTCACGACAAACAAAGCCTAATAAGGCTAAAAATCGCAATTCTTGGTGCAACGGTTCGCCTGGAATTCCGCTTCCAGGACCTTCACACCCTTATTGTAACGGCGATAACTACCGTGGCGAAGCCCCCGTTCAAAGGTCATCTCCTCTTTCAAGGCGCCCAAATCGTCATAAAGTTGGGCAACCCCATGGATTTGCCCTCGGGAATACGGGATTTTCCTACGTAAGGTCCCCCGCTCGTCCCATTCCTCGCTAAGGCCTTCGAGGGCCCCATTCTTATAGATTTCCCTGGATTTCTTTAGGCCATTATCGTGATAGATGATGCTTACCCCATTTTCTACCCCTGCCTCATAGGAGATTTCTTGCCAGGGCTTGCCATTCTCATAATAACTGAAGAATGTCCCCTCCAAAAGACCATTACGATAAAAAGCCTTTATGGCAATCTTCCCATCCGGGTGATAAGACACGGACCACCCTTCCTTGACATCTGTCCCATGTTGAACCGTATATACACGAGCCAAATTTCCCTTGGGGTACAGCGTTTTAACAGTGTCCAAGGAAGTTTCTCCTGCCACCGCCAAGGTCGTCAGCACCATTACCAGAAAACAGATAAAAAAAAGGGGTTTCATCGGCCGAAAATGTAGCTATATCCACATTGATTTTGTATTTTGTGTGGGCTCATGCGCATTACTTTTTTAAATCCGCCGTTCCATCCGATGTTCAGTCGCGAGTCCCGCAGCCCATGCGTGACCAAATCGAGTACTCTATACTGGCCCATGTTCCTCAGCTACGCTGCAGGTACGGTGGAGGCCGATGGCAACGAAATTCAACTCATCGACAGCCCTGCCATGGAGTTAGACTTGCCCCAGACACTGGAAGGCATCAAGAAGTTTGACCCGGCACTGGTAGTCTGCAGCACGAGTACGCCGAGCATTTTAAACGACCTCAAGGTAGTGCACGCCATCAAGGATACGCTCCCGAACACGAAGGTCGCCATCATGGGGACCCATGCCACCGCCGAGCCGCTGGAATCCATGGAGATGGAGCCTTCCCTCGATTTCGTGATTATCGGCGAGGCGGACTACACCGCGAGGAACCTGGTGCGTTACCTGCGCGGTGACATTAAAGAAGTTTCTAGCATTGCGGGCCTTGCCTTCCGCAAGGCGGACGGTACCACCGACTTCCAGCCCGAAGGCCCGAAGATCGAGAACCTGGACGAGCTCCCGTGGGTCTCGAAGGTCTACCGCAAGCACCTCTACAGCTGCTACAAGAAGTATTTCTACGGCGCAAACCTCAACCCGCTGATTGTGATTCTCTCAGGTCGTGGTTGTCCGAACCGCTGCAGCTACTGCGTGATTCCGCAGACGCTGAACGGCCACAAGTTCCGCCGCCGCACGCCGAAGGATGTGGTGGACGAACTGCAATACATCAAGGACAACTTCGAGGACCTGGGCGAAGTCTTCTTCGAAGACGACACGTTTACCGCAAGCCACGAACATGTCCGCGAAATCTGCAACCTGATTCTGGAACGCGGCCTCAAGATTACGTGGAGTTGCAACGCCCGCGCCGATGTTCCCCTCGACCTGCTCAAACTTATGAAGAAGGCCGGAGGTCGTGAAATGTGCGTAGGTTTTGAAAGTGCTAGCCCCGTGGTACTCGAGAACATCCACAAGGGTGTGAAGAACACCGACAAAGCCATCGAGTTCATGAAGAATGCCCGCAAGGCAGGCCTGCTGGTGCACGGCTGCTTTATGGTGGGTAACCCCGGCGACACTCCGGAGACTCTCCGCATGACGCTGGACTACGCCAAGAAGTTGAACCCCAACACGGCGCAGTTCTACCCCATCATGGCGTACCCCGGTACCGAGGCCTACAAGGAAGCACTCGCCAGCGGCGCATTACAGACAAAGGATTATAACCAGTGGCTTGACAAGGACGGGTTCCACCGCACCACCATCCAGCGCGGCGAACTCACCAGCCAAGCGCTTGTGGACTTCTGCGACAAGGCCCGCCGCGAGTTCTACCTGCGTCCGAGCTACATATTCCGCCAGGGAATCATGGCCATCAAGAACCCCCGGGAACGCTACCGCGTATTCCGCGGTTTCGGCACCCTCGTGAAGCACCTGTTCCGCAAGCACGGAGAACTTGCTCCAGTTGCGCGCCAGGCACCCACAAACAAGTCGTAAAGAACTTTAGAGCATTATTAAAAAACAAATTTTCAGGAGAATCAAGTAGAGCGAGGCGGCAGGACCGAGGCTGTACAAAAGGTACAGCGAGAGTCCGACAACGAAGCTATACGTAGATTATCGTGAAAATTTACCGGCCGGCGAACTGGTCACCCTCTTTTATTTCCGTCTCTTTCGCCCCGTTCAAATTCACAAGGCGACTCGGGTCATAACGCAAATCGCGGGCTACACCTTCGCGGAGTGCTTGCAGCCGGTCAAAGAATTCTTCGGCGGTCTGGGCCGTAAGCAAGGCCTGCCGCACCTGCATGGCGGCATCGTCTGCGCCGTCCAATACAAAGCCCTTGCAAAGTCTAGCCGCCAGCTGTTTGAGCCGCCCCATGGCCCCAAGCTCCGTTGAACCTTCTTCCAGCTTGAACTTGAAATAAAGCGGAAAAACATCCAGCGCCTCGGCAGCCGAAATTTCCCTAGGCTTTAACCCTTCCCAGGCATCGGCAATCTGCCCGAACAGCCAAGGGTTGTGCATGGCGCCGCGGCCAATGGACACGCCCGCCACTCCATAGTCGTCAATACACTTGCGGGCGGTCGCGACGCTATTCACGTCGCCATTCCCGATAACGGGAATCTTGGCCGCGGCCGCCACCTTCCCGATCCAGTCCCAGTCCGCAAGTCCGTTGTAACCCTGCAGGCGGGTCCGTCCGTGGACGGTGAGCATTTCTACACCCTCACCTTCAGCAATCTTCAATGTCTCCATCACATTGATACTTTGGCTATCCCAGCCAATTCGGCATTTAAGTGTGAGGGGCATTTCCGGACAAGAACTGTCCAGCACGGCACGGACCTCGTGCAATATCTCCTGCAGGCGAGGCAGGTCCCGAAGCAGGCCAGAACCGCTCCCCTTGCCCGCCACCTTCGGGGCGGGGCAGCCGGCGTTCACCTCAATAAAGTCCGGATGAAGCTCTACGGCGATTTTTCGGGCAGCCTCGGCCATCTTATCAGGAAATCTCCCGAAAATCTGGACCCCAAAAGGGCGTTCTTCCGGGAAAAACTTCAGCTGCTTGTGTCCGTCGAGCCTAAAAACCGCATCCCCGTCCGTCGGCACAAATTCTGACACCAAAAGCCCCATGCGATCCCCCGACAGCACGCGACAGAGCCTGCGGAAAGGCGCATCCGTCACCCCATCCATGGGGCTGAGTATGGTATTGGGAAAAATCTCCCTATTCCGGAGCCTAAAAGACACCCTTTTCGGCTTTTTCACAACTTTCAACATTCTTACCACATTTATTCACAAATTTTCCGCAATGAAAGCCCGAAAAAAATATTTATTTTTCCCTTGACCTATACGCTAATTCGTTGTTAATCCTATATTTAAGTCGTGCCTAACGTAACAAAACAATCTCTTATTCTTGATATTGCCAAGTCCACAGGGCTTGCCCGTAACGACATTAAAGTCGTGGTGGAACAGTTCCTGGACCTGGTCGGTGAAAAACTCATCGATGGCAACACCATCGAGATTCGTGGCTTCGGGACCTTCGCCTGCAAACCCCGCAAGGCTCGCCCGGCCCGCAACCCCCGTACCGGCGAGACCGTCCTCATCGAGGAACGCCTGGTGCCCACCTTCAAGTTCAGCAATGACATCAAGGACAAGATTAACTACATGGAATCCATCGCAGGTCAAGCTGCAGAGCTCCCTGAAACGGTAGAAGAAACCGCCCAGGATTCCGAAAACTAAAAACCGGCACAAACTAGAAAGTCAGGCCTTCTCCTAGGAGAGGGCCTTTATTTCATCCTCAGTCAAGAACCGCCAACCACCTGTGCCGAGAGACCTGTCCAGCAGCACCGGTCCGATGGATTCACGCTCCAGAGTTTCCACGTGATTACCGACAGCGGCGAACATCCGGCGCACCTGGTGGTACAGTCCTTCCCCGATGGAAATCACCACGGAGCCATCCTCTACGGAAATATCCTTTGCCTCCACCGGACGGCGTTCATCCTTCAGCATCACTCCCTTGAGAAGTTCAGCCTTCTGCTCTTCGGTAAAGGGGCGGGCCAAGGTCACACGGTACTTTTTCAGTAGCCCCTTCTTGGGGCTTTCAACACGGTGGATAAAGTCGCCCTGGTTCGAAAGGAGAATCAGGCCCGACGAATTGGCGTCTAGGCGACCCACAGTCTGGATTCCCATAGCCGTAAAGCGGTCCGGCAACAAGCTATAGACCGACGGGTAGTTCCTGGCATTGTGGCTGCATTCCACATCTACGGGCTTGTACAGCATCACGTAGAGTTTTTCCACCGTGGGAATTTCTTCGCCATTCACCGTAATGAATTCAGGACGTTCCGCAAGTTCCTGGAACGGGTCTTCTACCACACTCCCATTCAATTCAACCATGCCCATACGCACCAGGGCGCGGGATTCCTTGCGACTTCCAAATCCGATGGATGCAAGCAGGCGTTCCACGGTCAAGGCAGGCATTATTCCTCCACAATCCAGTTCAAGATTTTCTTGCGGACATAGCCCAATTCCGGCAGTTCGCCTGTCTTAAGCACAGCCGCCCGACGACGCCAGAACACGAAGGCGAAAATTCCACCGTACACGGAACTGACAGTCAAAAACCAGAACGTCCGACACAAATCAAGGGATGCCTCTACACGCCCCGCCGACTGCAAATCATGATCGCGAGTCCAGTCCATCCGCAAGTCCCAATCCTCCAGGAAAGGGTATCCCTTCATCATAGCGTTCACGGCTGCGCCGTAGCCCATAGACTCATAATCCATGCGGATTCCTTCCACGTAGCAGTCCCTGAAGCGAACCCGGAAAAGGTTTATAAAGCTGTTCAGAATTTTCTTGCTGTAGCGGTACCCACGCTCGTCGATATCCGGAGTCAGCACCAACGTCCAGAACTCCCGTTCCGTAAGGCTTTTCTTTTCTTCCTGCTCGAGTTCAGTAGGAGTTTCCTGCTCGGATTCGGCAGGCTCGGGCTGTGGTGTGTGGGGTGTGGAATGTGAGGTGTGAGATTCGGATTCTGCGGGCTTTTCAGGTTCTGCGGGTTTCGCTTCAACCTTCGCTTCCGCAGTACTTTCCGCCACCGGCGTCTCTTCTACTTTCTCAACGGGAGTCTCCTGAGCCCTTGCGTCAGGCGTCTTTTCATCTTCCGAAATCGGCGTCTCCGCAACCTGTGTTACGGTCGTCTCTACAGCAGGCATTACAGTCACATCTGCAGCCGGCGACGACCCTTTTACAGGCTCGGCACTCTCTTCCGCCTCTTCTTCCTTTTTCCAGAGTTTTGTGTAATTCCAGAGTTTTTTCTTGAACACGAACAGGTCGGCCACAAAGCCAGATTCCGTCAGCTTAAAATCCACCCTGAACACAACAGGGAACAGCAACACTACGGCTGCAAGGATTGCGACAAGAACTAGGCCCAGGCTAAGGACGCTCATTATTCCGCTTCGTCGGCCTTCTTGCTGATAATGTCAATCAAGTCCGCAAAAGACTTGGTCTTCAGAATCTGGCTAAACTGGTCCTTGTAATTGCGGGCGGTGGAAAGGTCGTCAATGACCAGGTCCCAAGCCATCCACTTGCCGTTCACCTGGGTCATCTTGTATTCCAGGACAGACTCCTTACCCTTGTTCCACAGATGGGCTACCACACGGGCCTCGCCTTCCTTCTTCATCTTGGCAGGTTCGTAAATCGTAGAATCGGCACGGTAGAGTTCCAGACGCTTGGCGCTGGAATTGCGGACCATACGCTTGAATTCGGTCACAAACTTTTCCTGGGAGGCAGCATCTTGAGCATCCCAGTCCTTGGCTGAAAGGCTCTTCTTAGCGAGCATTCCAAAATCAAAGCTGTCGCTCAGCAAGTCCTTAACGCGTTCCTTTTCTTTGGCCGTGTGGTTGGACTTTTTCAGAAGGGTCTGAAGTTCGCCATCCTTCTTCTTAATAGCGGCAACAGGGTCCTCTGCAGCAAAGGCCACGAGGGAAAGTCCTACTACCAAAATCATCAACTTCTTAAGCATCTCGGAATACTCCTCTTTAGTATTTAGCTTGATAATCCTTCAGGCTGAGTCCCATCCTGGCAATGAGTTCCGCCACTTCCACGTTGTACTTGCAGACCGCAAACAGATAGTCCTTCTGCAAGGTCACGTTTTGGGTGTAAGCTGATACCAACTCCCCCGTTTTAGACTTGTCCAAGTCGTACTGCATGGCAGCACCCTTCAAGATTGCTTCGGAAGCCTTCAGGCTTTCCTTCAAGGCCTCCATCTTCTCCTGGGCGGCAATGACCTGATAGTACTGCTCTTCTGCCTTGGCCATCAGGCCCTCGGCGGCGTAGACTTCCTTCATTTTCAGCCCATGGTATTCAGTCCTAGCAATGCGATAGTTGGACCACTGCCTCCAGAAATTCAGTCTATACCTGAGGCCTATACCTATAACGCCCGAAAGCTTGTTCACCGCATCTTCGGCAAAGGCATCCTTCTGCATTACCTTGCGGTTTCCCGCCCAGCTCTTCACGTATTCCACCTCGCCCATAACAAAGAACTCCGGCGCAAGCTTCGCCTCGGCCAAGTCCATCTGTGTCCTTTTCGCGATAAGGCCTGCCGAAAGTTGCTTCAATTCCGGATTGCTCTGCAGGGTCAACAACCTCACCTCTTCCAGAAGAGGCAATTTCTCCTTACGAGGCACAAGAACCGTATCTTCTGGAGCAAAAACGTCTCCCTCTTGCAGGTTCAGGGAAAACCGAATTGCCAGCTGAACCCGTTTCATACCCAAATCCGCTTCGGTTACCCCTTCCTTTACCGTGTGCATTTTCGCCTTCAGGCTCAAAAAATCCATCTGGCTCACGTTGGGGTCGTCGTCATCAAGGGCCTCTTCCATCTGCTCATAGGCTTCGTCCACCCGTTTCTGGGCATCAGCAGCCAGGCGCTTCATTTCAAGGGCAAGCAGGTAATTGTAGTAGTAGGTCTGCAGTTCCACTTCCTTACGCAACAGGCTGTTCTCTATGGAGAAGCTTTTCTGCTGCAAGTCAGCTTCCAGGGCCCGTTTACCGGTACGATACTGTCCCAAGTTCAGGGGCTGTATAAACTTCGCTTGTACACCCCAGAAAGGTCCCATCTTGGAAAAATCATAGACGTCCACCGTATCGCCCCAGCTGTCTACCGATTCCTTAAGGCCAGGGGCTGGTCCCACCATCATGGAAACGTCCAGAGTGGGTAATATTGCCTCGTACTTTAAGTTGTCGATTCTTTCCTGCTTTTCCTTGGTACCGAAGCGGGCTTCCGCTACCTGGGGGTCACTTGCAAGTCCTGCTTCGACAAAGCGCAAACAGTCGTAACGGACTTCTCCCGCCACGGCAATGCCTGCAAGCATCGTCAAGAACAAAAACTTTTTCATCAATCTAAATTTATAAAATTGGGCGGCTTACAAGCATCCGGTACTTGGAAATGACCCGCTCATAGTATCGCAGGGGCAAGGGCTGCCCACGCTCCAGCATCCTGTCTACAGCGGAATGCCCCAAGTTGTAGGCTACCAGAGCCTCCTTCCAGTTGCCATACTTGCCGATAAGGCGAATCAGGTATGCCGTTCCCACAGCCACATTCACTTCAGGCTTGAACAGGTCCTCTTCGGAATTAACCCTAAGTCCGAATCTCCAGGCCATTTTCTGAGCCGTCTCCAATTTTATCTGCATCAGTCCAAGGGCACCCGAAAAGGCCCCCGACTGCATGCGTCCCCGAGCATTGGGATTCCCGTGGCTCTCCTGGGCCACCACGGCTAAAATCATCAGCGGATCAATAGAATAAGCGTGAGAAATCTGCCAAAGCTGTTCTGTTAGCCGACGACGGGCGTCTTCCGAAAGTTTCTTCTCAGACAAGAAATCTACGGCCCTGTCTATCTTCACGTATTCCAGGGTCCAGTTTCCGATTGTTTCCAGCTGCTCGATCTCCTCCCTCAGGGACATTTCATCCCTGGAAAGGTTTTCCAGTTCATGGCGCTGGAGTCCCCAATAAAAAAAGAAGGCAAAAAGGACAGCGAAAACGAGTCCAAAGACAATGACCGCCGTAGGCGTCGAAAGTCCAAGACTATTCTTCACGCCGGGTATTCTCCAGATGTTTCAAATAAGAGACCCAATCCCGAATGGTCCCGAAAGAATTCAACTGGGAGGTATCCTCCACCACGCCCAGTTTCTTCAAAGGACCAATAGAAGATTCCAGCTTGTCAATTTCCTGGACATAGCGGTCACGCTGACTCTGGAGAGTCATAATCTGAGACTGCTTGTCGGCAATATCCTTACCCTGGGCGGCAATAATCAAGAACAAAGTAACAAGCCAGTCCATAATCAACACGCCTGCAGCAATGGCAACGCTTGGACTCAGACGGAGTCCCGTCTTTTTTCCGTAATAAATTCCCACCTGCTTCAGCTGCTTTGACAGTCCCGAGTTCTTGTAGGCGTCACGGCTCTCGTGTATTTCAAAAATGTTTCGGTATTTGAAAAAATAATCCTGCTGTTCCTCGTTCTGGAAAATCAAAACCATGGTGGAATTGCGGTCCCTAGTCTTATTCAGCAGGTCCAGAAACATATCCAGGTAATCATCCACAGCAAAGTGGACCCGTTCCAGATTCAGGAAAAAGAAAATTCCCGGCCCAGACATTAGAGTATCCAGCTTTTCACGGACCGCCGAAAGCTGCGCCTTGTTCAAGGAACCAGATAGGGCAATTTCCACATCGTTCCCGTAATCCTCAATCTGGATATCAATCAGGTCCGCCCTCATGAAACTACCTCTTAGAGAACCTCAGGGTCATCTTGCAGTTGAGTCGTCCGGAAACATCCAGCGTAGACTTCCAGAAAGGATAAATCTTAATTCCCTGGAACATCTGGGGGGCCGCCGCCGAAGACGCACTGAAAATGGGACCTATAAAGACCGGCGTAGGATTATCGAACTCTAGTTCCATAGCACAACCTAGGCCTGTATCCCTAACCTTAAGCACCTTTGCATCGGGATAAATAAAAGGCTCCTTGCCATCCCACTTGACATTTTCACCATCGGCAACAAGACACGGGCCTTCGGCGGAATCTAGAACTCCCAGTTCCAGCAAGGTTCCGAAATAGCAATGATTTTCACCATAGGTAGAGTTCGTCACCTCGTACGAAACCCCTATCTGCGGTGAAACGTTGTCAAAGTCCAAATCCTTCTTGATATGGAAAACACCTTGGACAGCAGCCACGCGGAATCCCTGCTCTCCGCTCAGCTGCACCTGGGCACTCTGGCTTCCACGCTTCACCTGATAATCGTAGGGTTCCATCAACAGGCTGTCTCGACCCGCAAGCATCACACCAATCTGATCTGCAGACAGGTCCGCATTGGGCAACAGACATTCCCCAAGAAAGATTGTAGGTCCACCATCATCATGCCACACGTTGGCGTAATTCACACCGGAAACTTTATAGTTGAGCAGTCGCAGCACACCGCCCTGGCTATAGTCCACCAGGCAAGAGACACCGGGATTTTCCACCCAAATCTGCTTACGTCCCTGAAGCAAGAAGTCGCTCACATCTATACGCAAGCCAGAAAAATTCATCAGGGAATCCAGATCGTGGGCTGCCTTCTGCAAATAGCGGAAACCCCATTGCCGAACCTTCAGGCTGCGCATGCCCTCATCGTTCTGCAAATTCCTATAAAAGATTGGGGACATTGCGGGCAGCAGTTCTTCGTAGAACTTTTCCAGGTCCTTTCCCTGCAAGTTGTCCTTCCCCCTATGGAAAAGGTTCAGCAGGTCTTTCTGAAGCAGGTTAATTTCAGGTCTCTGGATAAGCATCTCTCGGCAGGTGTTGGCTGCGAGAGGCAGGCCAAGCTTGCGCCCTGCAGAAACAAGGTAGCTAAGAGAGCCTTCTGGCTGGAGCTGGTTTACGATATAGCTAACCGGCCAGGTCTGAACCTCGTTGGTTTCCACAAAATCCACCAGACGTTCAAAGAATCCCACAATCTCGCCCGCCTGGGGAGGCAAGTCCAATAGGGCCACTACGGGTTTGTCTTCGCGATTATAGGACTCAGCAATTTCGCTCCAGCGCAGGTCATCTTCGCCGATGGCCTTGGAAAGCTCGTCGGATACGGGAACAATCCGCATCAGGGAACCCTGGTCTTCTACGGTGAACCAACCCGAAACAGGAGCGTTACGGCCCAAGGCTTCACGAACAGCAGACTCACTTACCAGAGCATAATCAAAGGCGTTCTCTTCCAGCACCGAGATCATGCCCATCTCCCACACCAGGGACGAATTGAAATACCCCTGGGGCTCCACGCCCAGGAAAGATTTCAGCTTGGACTTGTGCTTCTTCAGCTGACAGACCTGCAGGTCCTTCGGAAAAAGCGGCAGCATTGGATCGTGATAGCCGCCACCAAGAAATTCCAATAACCCTTCATCAATTCCCACACGAATCTTTCCCATGGCCAGGGGCTTCGCCACCTTCTTCAGCATTTCCATGGTGGGGCCATCCATAAAGATGGAGCACTTTACCTTCTTGTAGTTCAGCAATATCTCAAGACCGTCCGACAGGTTGCGGGCGACTGCCTCCAGGTTGCCATAGGCTGTCTGGGGCGAAAGCTGAAGCAAAAAGGAAATAACGGGTTTCATACATTGAGAATATATAAAAAAAGTGCCCCTCGAACTTTTGGCAAGGGGCGTGAGCGACAAGCGACTCGTATTGACGAGTCGTGGCGGCGAGCTTTGACCACTTAGCGCTTTAGCGCTTACGTGGGCATGGCCACCTTT
>CACZII010000025.1:18896-26463 GCA_902781185.1 Fibrobacter succinogenes | reverse complement strand
CTGATCGCCCCCATCGCCATGGAAAAGCAGCTCCGCTTCGCTATCCGTGAAGGTGGCCGTACCGTTGGTGCTGGCTCTGTAACCGAAATCATCAAGTAAGGAAATATCATGGCTGGTGAACGCATTCGTATTCGCTTGAAGAGCTTCGATCATCGTATGATCGACCGCTCTGCTCAAGACATTGTGAATACAGCTAAGCAGACGGGCGCCCGTATCGCGGGCCCCATTCCCCTCCCGACGAAAGTCCAGAAGTATACGGTGCTCCGCTCTCCGCATATTGACAAGACTTCTCGTGAACAGTTTGAATCCAGGACTCACAAGCGTCTCATCGACATCCTCGATGCTACTCCTCAAACTGTAGATTCCCTCATGAAACTTGACTTACCGGCTGGTGTCGAGGTCGATATTAAGGTCTAATAACAATGAATGGTATTCTTGCAAAGAAGTTGGGAATGACCCAAGTGTTCACGGAACAGGGCGAGTGCGTCCCTGTGACGGTCCTCGAGGCCGGTCCGTGTGTGGTCGTTTGCCACAAGACAGAAGAAAAGGACGGTTACACTGCTGTCCAGATCGGCTTTGGTCTCAAGAAAGAACATCGCGCCAACAAGGCTGAAATCGGCCACTTTAAGAAGGCCGATGTCGCTGTTCGCGAGCACCTCGCCGAATTTGATGTTGCCGATCTCGAAGCCTGGCCGGTTGGCAAGGAATTCGGGGCTGCAGACTTCGCCGACGCCAAGATGGTGAACGTCTCCGGCATTTCCAAGGGTCACGGTTTCTCTGGTGCCATCAAGCGCCACGGATTCCACAGCGGTCCCCGCTCTCATGGTACGCACAATATGCGCGAACCGGGCGGCACCTCCGCTCACTCCTATCCGGGTCGCGTGTTCCCGGGCAAGCGCATGCCTGGTCAATACGGTAACAAGAAAGTGACCGTCAAGCACCTCCAGGTCGTCAAGGTCGACGGCGACCGCAACCTGATCTTTGTCCGCGGCGCTGTCCCCGGTGCAAAGAACAGCATCATCGTGGTGAGGAAAGACTAATGGCAACTGCAAAGCTCTTCGCCGCAACTGGCGATTTCAAAAACGATATTCAGCTCCCGGCTTTGTTTGATGAAGAAGTCAACAAGGTCTGCATGTATCTGCACATCAAGGCTATCCTGAACAACAACCGCCAGGGCACTGCCCAGACCAAGAACAAGTCCTCGGTCAGCGGTGGTGGCCAGAAGCCTTGGAAGCAGAAGGGCACGGGTCGCGCCCGCTCCGGTCAGAACACCTCCGCTGTGTGGGTTCGCGGTGCCAAGGCTCACGGTCCCAAGTCCCACGACTACTTTGAAAAGGTGAACAAGAAGGTGAAGAAGATCGCTTTCCACTCCGCCCTGGCTACCAAGGCTCAGGAAGGCAAGTTCTTCGTGTTCGAAGCTCTTAGCTTCGGCGCTCCGAAGACCAAGGATCTCCTCTCCGTTCTCGCCAAGTCCGGTATCGAACAGCGCAACGTGCTCTTCATTACGAGCGGCGCTGACACGAACCTGTACCTTTCTTCCAACAACATTCCTTGGTGCCGTTGCGCCCGCGTCGAAGATGTCAATACTTACGATGTCATCCGCGCTAACAATGTTGTTGTTTCTCAAGCTGCTCTGAACGAACTTGAAGGAGGCCGCTAATGAAAGAACTTCATGAAATCCTCGTAGCACCTCACATTACCGAAGAAGCCATGAAGAACATGGTGAATCCTCGTAATGACGTGCACAAGTACGTTTTCAAAGTCGCCATGAAGGCCACTAAGGACGAAATCAAGGCCGCTATCGAAAAGCGTTTCGATGTGAAGGTTGACTCTGTCAACACCCTCATCAACCGCGGCAAGATCAAGCGTGTCCGTATGGTCGCTGGCAAGAAACCCAACTGGAAGAAGGCCTACATCACACTTAAGGCCGGGCAAAAGATTGCCGAGTTCGAAGGAGTATAATCATGGGTCTGAAGTCTTATCGCCCGCTTACCCCGACTCTGCGTTACAAGCAGATTGGTGACCGCAAGGAAATCACCGCTGCCAAGCCGTACAAGCCTCTTACCGAAGGTATCAAGAGCAGCTCCGGCCGCAACAACGCAGGTGAAATCACCTCCCGCCGTCGCGGTGGTGGTCACAAGAAGCTGTACCGTATCATCGATTTCAAGCGCAAGTTCGCAGGCATCCCCTGCACCGTTGAAACCGTTGAATACGATCCGAACCGTTCCGCCCGTATCGCACTTGTCAAGTACGCAAACGGCAAGCGTTGCTACATCATCGCTCCGGCTGACATCAAGGTCGGCGACGTGCTGAATTCCGGCGAAGGTGCCGAATTCCGCGTGGGTAACGCCCTCCCGATTCGCGATATCCCGCTGAACACCATTATCCACAATATCGAAATGAAGCCGGGCAAGGGTGCCCAGATTGCTCGTTCTGCTGGTGCCGGTGCCGAACTGGTCGCCAAGGACGGCAAGCTCTGCCAGGTCAAGCTCCCGAGTGGTGAAGTTCGCTTCATCTCGGAAGACTGCCTTGCCGTTGTGGGTCAGGTTTCCAATATCGATCACATGAATGAATCTTCGGGTTCTGCCGGTCGCTCTCGCTGGCTCGGCAAGCGCCCCTCTGTCCGCGGTGTTGTGATGAACCCTGTGGATCACCCCCTTGGTGGTGGTGAAGGACGTACTTCTGGTGGTCGTCATCCGTGCTCTCCCTGGGGCAAGAACTCCAAGGGTGCCAAAACTCGTAACAATAAGCGTACCGATAAGTATATCGTACGTCGTCGTCAGAAGAGGGCCTAATTCATGTCGAGATCCCTTAAGAAAGGTGCATTCGTGGATTCCCACGTATTAAGCAAAGCCCAGGCGATGGCCGGCTCCGACAAGAAGCAGCCTATCAAGACCTGGTCCCGTCGTTCCACAATCGTCCCGGATATGGTCGGACTTACTTTCTCCGTCTATAACGGCAAGCAGTTCATTCCTGTTTATGTGACCGAAAACATGGTTGGCCACAAGCTGGGTGAATTCTCCATGACCCGTACGTTCCGCGGACACAGAAAGACTGAAACCGCTGCTGGAGGCAAGAAGTAATGCAAGCTGTAGCAAAAGTGAAAAACGTCCGTTATGGCGTCCGCAAGCTCCGTCGCGTTGTCGACCTCGTCCGTGGCAAGTCCGTTGACGAAGCGTTTGCAATGCTCTCTATCCTCCACACTCAAACCAAGGGTGCTCCGCTGGTAGAAAATGCTCTGAAGTCCGCTGTGGCTAACTTCAAGCAGAAGTCTGCCACTCCGGTCACTGCCGAAGAACTGGTGGTCAAGACCATCACTGCTGACGGCGGTACCATCATGAAGCGTATCCACCCCCGTTCCCAGGGCCGTGCTTTCCGTATCGAAAAGCCGCTCTCTCACATCACAGTCGTTGTGGCCAACAAGGAGTAATTAAAATGGGTCAGAAAACTCATCCGAATGGTCTTCGTCTTGGCGTCATCCGCGGCTGGGAATCCAAGTGGTATGCCGAAGACAAGTTTGCCGATCTTCTGTACGAAGATATCGTGCTGCGTCGCTACCTGATGAAGCGTTTTGAACATGCCTCCCTTTCCAAGGTCGGCATTGAACGCACCGTCAAGAAGGTTTGCGTGAACCTCTTTACCGCCCGCCCGGGTATCGTTATCGGTAAGAAGGGCGAAGAGCTGGAACGCCTCAAGGGTGAACTCCAGTTCCTCACGGGTAAGGAAATCTATATCAACGTCCACGAAATCCGCCGCCCCGAAACGGACGCCAAGCTCGTGGCCGAAAACATCGCTCGCCAGCTGGAAAAGCGTATTTCCTTCCGTCGCGCCATGAAGCGCGCCATCCAGAGCGCTATGCGCATGGGTGTTGAAGGAATCAAGGTGCAGTGCGGTGGCCGCCTCGGTGGTGCCGAAATTGCCCGCGTTGAAAAGTATGCCGAAGGCCGCGTGCCTCTGCACACTCTCCGCGCTGACATCGATTACGCGACTGCCATTGCTAAGACCGTCTATGGTGCCATCGGTATCAAGGTGTGGATCATGCACGGTGAAAAGATTGGCAAGGACGTCATGAACGACAACAAGAGAGAGAAGTAATTATGCTGAGTCCTAAAAGAACATTACATCGTAAGCAGATGAAAGGCCGCATGAAGGGCGTTGCCACTCGTGGTAACACCATGGCCTTCGGCGAATTCGGCATTCAGGCTCTTGAAAAGTGCTGGCTGACGGCTCGCCAAATCGAAGCTGCCCGTATCGCTATGACTCGTAAGATCAAGCGTGGTGGCCGCGTCTGGATCCGCGTGTTCCCCGACAAGCCTGTTACCCGTCACCCGGCCGAAGCTCGTATGGGTAAGGGTAAGGGCGCCGTGGAATTCTGGGCAGCCGTTATCCTCCCGGGTCGCATCATTTTCGAAATGGGCGGTGTCGAACGCGAACTGGCCATGGAAGCTCTCCATGTCGCTTCGCATGACCAGCTCAAGGAAAAACTGGCTCAGTTGAATCTCGATTTGTTCAATTACCGCATGACTGCGAAGCTCGGTAATTTGGAAAAACCCTCTGTGATTCAGACGACCCGCAAGGACATCGCCCGTATCAAGACCATCCTCAGCGAAAAGGCCAAGGCATAAGCCGGCAGGAGCAGGAAATGGATAGAAACCTTCGTAAAGTCAAGCAGGGTGTCGTCTCCTCTGACAAGATGGACAAGACCATCACGGTTGTGGTTGAAAACCGCAAGCGTCACCCCATGTACAACAAGATCATGACCACCACCAAGAAGCTCAAGGCTCACGACGAAAAGAACGAAGCCGAAGAAGGCGACTTGGTCGAAATCATGGAAACTCGTCCTCTTTCCGCTACCAAGCGCTGGCGCCTGGTTCGGATTGTGGAAAAGAAGAAATAATCGTTTTGGAGTAAGGCGAATATGATTCAAGAAGAAACCAGACTCGTCGTGGCTGACAACAGTGGAGCCAAGGAAGTCGCCTGCATCCGTGTTTTGGGTGGCACCAACCGTCGCTATGCTAGCATCGGTGATGTCATCAAGGTAGCCGTTAAAGACGCTATCCCCCAGAGCAAGGTGAAGAAGGGTTCCGTGGCCGACGCTGTCGTCGTGCGCACACGCAAAGAAATTGCCCGTCCGGATGGCACGTTCATCCGTTTCTCGGACAACGCCGTGGTTCTCATCACTAAGGATGGTGAACCCCGTGGAACCCGTATTTTTGGACCGGTGGCTCGTGAGCTCCGCGACAAGAAATACATGAAGATCATCTCCCTCGCACCTGAGGTTCTCTAATGGCCAACATCAAGAAGAATGATAACGTCAAGGTGATTTCCGGTGCCAATAAGGGCAAGACCGGCACCGTGATCAGTGTCAAGGCCGGCAAGGTGACCGTTTCGGGCGTGAACGTCCGCAAGCGTCATGAAAAGCCGTCTCAGACCAACCAAACCGGTGGCATCATCGAGAAGGAACTGCCTATCGACATTTCCAACGTGATGCTCCTCGAAGGCAACACTCCCGTCCGTACCCGCATCGTTCGCGAAAAGGGCAAGAAGGGCGTTCGTACCAGTGTCAAGACTGGAAAGGCTGTGTAAGGTAACGCAATGAACCAGATGAAACAATTTTATCTCGAAAAAGTCGTTCCTGCCTTGCAGCAGAAGTTTGCTTACAAGAACGTAATGGAAATTCCCCGCCTCCAGAAGATCGTGATCAACATGGGCGTGGGTGCCGCTTCCCAGAACCGCAAGATTTTGGACGAAGCCGTGGATACCCTTTCTGCCATCACCGGTCAGAAGGCTGTGGTGACCACCGCCAAGAAGGCTGTGGCTCAGTTCCACCTCCGCGAAGGCATCGGTATCGGTGCTAAGGTCACTCTCCATGGCGACAACATGTGGGATTTCCTTTTCCGCTTCATTAACATCAACCTGCCCCGTGTTCGTGACTTCCGTGGTCTCGCTCGTCGTGGCTTTGATGGAATGGGCAATTTCACCTTGGGTATCAAGGAACAGACCATCTTTGTCGAAATCGATATCGACAAGGTTTCTCGCACTTTCGGTATGGACATCTCCTTCGTGACCTCCGCTAAGACGGACGAAGAAGGCCGCGCCCTGCTCGAAGAACTTGGACTCCCCTTCAGGAAGTAAGGTAAAACCATGGCAAGCAGTTATGCGCCGCTTTGGCCTTTGCCGTATTTGCTTCCGCGAAATGGCACTCGCCGGCGAAATCCCCGGTATCACAAAGTCGTCTTGGTAAGGAGAGTATACTCATGGCAATGACAGATCCTATCGCCGATATGCTCACCCGCGTGCGCAATGCCTCCAAGGCAAAGCTCCCCGTGGTGGACATCCCTGCCAGCAACCTGAAGCGTGAAATCGCTCGCGTTCTGCAGGAAAAAGGTTTCATTAAGAAGTTCGTCGTGGTTGAAGACGGCAAGCAGGGCATCCTCAAGGTGCTGCTCCGCTACACCAAGGGCGAATCCGCTATCCAGGGCATCCAGCGCGTTTCTACGCCGGGTCTTCGTCACTACGTTGACGCCGCTAAGCTCCCGCGCGTTCGCAATGGCCTTGGCTATGCTATCATCTCCACATCTAAAGGCGTGATGACCGACCACGAAGCCCGCAAGGAAAACGTGGGTGGTGAAGTCATCGCAAAGGTATGGTAAAGATGTCCCGTATCGGTAAAGCTATTATCACTATCCCGGCCGGCGTTAAGGTTAACGTTAACGGCCAGAACATCAAGGTTGAAGGCCCCAAGGGCAAGCTCGAGACTAACGTTCACGAACTGATCTCCATCAAGCTCGATGGCGACAAGCTCTCCTTCACCCGTCCGAACGATGAAAAGTTCACTCGTGCTATGCACGGCACCACTCGCGCTCTCGTCAACAACATGGTCGAAGGCGTGACCAAGGGTTTCCAGAAGACCCTCGAAATCGTGGGCGTTGGCTACCGCGTGGAACAGAAGGGCAAGGACCTGAACTTGGTTCTCGGCTTCTCTCACCCGGTTATCTTCAAGGCTCCCGAAGGTGTGGAACTCAAGGCTGTCGATCCGCTGAAGATCACCATCTCCGGCATCGACAAACAGAAAGTTGGCCAGGCTGCTGCCGAAATCCGCAAGTACCGTCGTCCTGAACCGTATAAGGGCAAGGGCATCAAGTACGAAGGCGAGATTGTACGTCGCAAGCAAGGTAAGAAGACAGGTAAATAAGGGTAAACTATGACTGCAATTGCTAAGAAAAGAATCCAGTCCAGAATCGCACGCCATGCTCGTGTGCGCAAGTCTGTCGTCGGAACTGCAGAATGCCCTCGTTTGGCTGTTCGCCGTTCCTTGTCTCACATGGTCGCCCAGATTATCGATGACGATAACAACAAGTCTCTCGTTCAGGTTTCTACCACTGCCAAGGAATTCCAGGGCAAGTTTGGTGAAATGACGAAGTCTGAGCAGGCTAAGCAGCTGGGTCTCCAGATTGCTGAAGTCGCGAAGTCCAAGGGCATTGAATCCGTGGTCTTTGACCGCGGCGGTTACATCTATCACGGTCGCGTTCAGGCTCTCGCTGAGGGAGCTCGTGAAGGCGGACTC
>CACZII010000025.1:0-18881 GCA_902781185.1 Fibrobacter succinogenes | reverse complement strand
CTCGTGAAGGCGGACTCAAATTCTAGTGAGGTACACTTTGGAACGCGAAGCTCAAGTTTCTGAATTTGAAGACAAGGTTGTACACATCAACCGTTGCGCAAAGACCGTCAAGGGCGGTCGCCGTATGTCCTTCTCCGCTCTCGTTGTCGTTGGCAACAAGAACGGCAAGATTGGTGTTGGTCTCGGTAAGGCTAAGGAAGTTTCCGAAGCTATCCGCAAGGGTACCGAAGCCGCCCAGAGGAACATCGTGGAAGTCCAGCTCTTGGATGGCACCATTCCTCACGACATCGAAGTCAAGAGCGGTGCTACCCGCATCCTTTTGATGCCGGCTGCTCCTGGTACTGGCGTTATCGCCGGTGCTGCTGCCCGTGCCGTTCTCGAACTGGCCGGTGTGCGCAACATCCTCACAAAGATTCACGGTTCTTCCAACCCGAGCACTGTCGTGCGCGCCTGCCTCGAAGGTCTCATGGCTCAGAAGAACAAACAGGACTGCGCCGCCCTCCGCGGTGCGAATGCCTAAGGAGTAATACTCGATGAAGAAAGTTCGTATTACTTTGATTAAGGGTACTGTCCGCCGTCTCCCGGTGCACCGCGCTAACGTGGCTGCTCTCGGACTGCGCAAGATTGGACAGTCTGTTGAACACGTTTTGACCCCCAACATCCAGGGCATGATCAATGCCGTGCGTGACATGGTGAAGGTCGAGGAGATCTAAGATGGAACTCAATACTCTCAATCCTGGCAAAGCTGCCAAGGGCAAGAGCCGCCGTCGTATCGGCCGTGGCCCCGGTTCCGGTTTCGGCACTACTGCTGGCCGTGGCCAGAAGGGTGCTGGTGCCCGTAAGAGCGCCAAGGCCGGCCGTGTCGCCTTCGAAGGTGGCCAGATGCCGATTCACCGCCGCATCCCGAAGCGTGGCTTCAAGCATGCTGGTGTTGAATTCCAGATTGTTAACCTCAAGAAGCTCGCTGCTGTGAGCGTGACCGAGTTCGACGCCCAGGTTCTTTTCGACCAGGGCTTCATCAAGAACATCGACCTCCCGGTCAAGGTTCTTGCCTTCGGTGCAATTGATAAGGCTATCAACGTTAAGGTTAACGCTATCAGCGAAAAGGCTAAGGCTGCCATTGAAGCTGCTGGCGGAAAAGTCGAGATCGTCTAATGGAAGCTCTCAAGAAAGCTATTGATGCGTTCGTCAATGCCTTCAAGATCGAAGACCTGCGTAAGAAGTTGCTTTTTACGCTGGGTGTTCTGATCATTTATCGCATTGGTGCTCACATCACCATCCCCGGAGTGAATTCTGCCGTTCTGGCAGAGTTCTTCCGTAACTCGAATAATTTGTTCGGCCTGTATGACTCCTTCACGGGCGGTGCTTTTGCGAAAGCGACGGTCTTTGCCCTGGGTATCATGCCCTACATCAGCGCGTCCATCATTATCCAGTTGATGGGCTCCGTGATCCCGGCCATCCAGATGCTCCAGAAGGAGGGTCAGGAAGGTCGCGCTAGGCTGAACCAGTATACCCGTTACTTTACGGTGGCTCTTGCCGCCCTGCAGGGATGGGGTATTTCGGTATGGCTTTCCTCCCTGAAGGTGACCACTGCCACGGGAACAGGCGTTTCTGTGCTGGCAGATGATTTCTCCTCGGGTCTCGGCAACATCGGATTTCGCTTACTTGCTACCTTGACCTTCACCGCCGGTACCATCTTCGTGATGTACCTGGGCGAACAGATTACTTCGCACGGTGTAGGTAACGGTATTTCTCTTATTATCTTCGCCGGTATCGTCGGCGGCTTCCCGCGAGCCGTCCTTGCCGAACTGGAAATGCTGAAGGAAGGTATCCAGCCTCTCGCCATCGAGATTTTCATCTTGGCGATCGTGGTCGTGATTATCGGATTCATCGTTTTCGTGGAGCAGGCGAACCGTCGCATTCCACTCCAAAGTCCTCGCCGGACCATCGGAAACAAGGTCATGGGCGGTCAGTCCAGCTATTTGCCCTTCAAGGTGAATACCGCTGGCGTGATTCCCGTTATCTTTGCCTCTTGCATCATGTTCATTCCAGCAATGATTGCATCATGGTTCCCGAACGTGTCTGCGATGCAGGCTTTTGCTGCTGCCTTCATTCCGGGCCATATCACCTATAGCGTGATTTACGGTCTCCTGATTATATTCTTCACCTACTTCTACACGGCAATCCAGTACAACCCGAACGACATTGCCGAAAACCTGAAGAAGTCTGGTGGGTTTATTCCGGGAATCCGTCCTGGCAAGAAGACTGCAGAGTATATTGACCATATCTTGACCCGAATTTCTCTTCCGGGGTCCCTGTTCCTCGCTCTAATCAGCGTCGGACCGCTTCACCTGAAAGACGCACTCAATATGAGTTTCTATATTGGGGGCACCTCGGTCTTGATCGTGGTAGGTGTGGCGTTGGATACGCTTCGTCAGCTCGAAGCCCAACTGCATACCAAGAACTATGAAGGTTTCTTGAAGCATGGCCGCATTCGCGGCAGGATGGCGTCCTAGTGGCTAAAGAAGAAGGAATACAAGTAGAAGGTGTTGTGTTGGAAGCTCTCCCCAACGCTTTCTTCCGTGTCCAGCTCGGAAACGGCCACGAAATCCTCGCCCATGTTTCAGGAAAGATGCGTCGGCATTTCATTCGAATTTTGCCGGACGACAAAGTGTTGGTAGAGATTTCCCCCTACGACCTCAATCGTGGGCGGATAACTTACCGTTACAAGTAATAGGTATTCAAAAAAAGGTCAAACCTATGAAAATCAAAGCCTCCATCAGCGCATCATCTGTTCGAAGAACCCCCGTCACAAGCAGAAGCAGGGATAAGGAGATCGTATGGCACGTATCGCTGGTGTCGATTTACCGAAAAACAAGACCGTCGAGTACGGTCTGACGGCAATCTATGGTGTCGGTCTGTTCACCGCAAACAAGGTCTGTGCCCAGCTGGGTATCGACAAGAACAAGAAGTGCGATGACCTCACCGAAGAAGAACAAGGTAAGATTCGTCATCTTCTCGAAGACGAATACTCCGTGGAAGGTCAGCTCCGCGCAGAAATCACCTTGAACATTAAGCGTTTGCAGGATATCGGCTGCTATCGCGGCATCCGCCACCGCAAGGGTCTTCCCGTTCGCGGTCAGCGTTCCCGCACCAATGCCCGTACCCGCAAGGGCCCCAAGAAAACTGTGGCTAACAAGAAGAAGTAAGGAGATTCCTCGTGGCTGAAGAAGAAATTAAGGAAACTGCTGCCGCCGCCGAAGCTCCGGTTGCTGCTGCTGAAGAAGTTAAGGTCAAGAAGGGCAAGAAGCGTATCGACGTCCAGGGTATCGCCTGCGTCAACGCCACCTTCAACAACACAATCGTTTCTATCACCGATGCTCGTGGTAACGTTGTGGCTTGGGGTTCCCCCGGTAATGCCGGTTTCAAGGGCTCCCGCAAGAGCACTCCGTTTGCCGCCCAGCTCGCTGCCGAAGCTGCTGCCCACAAGGCATTTGACCTCGGTATGCGCAAGGTGGATGTCCGCGTCAAGGGTGCCGGTGGTGGCCGTGAGTCTGCCGTCCGCGCTATCAAGAATGCGGGCCTCGAAGTCCTCTCTATTCGAGACGTGACGGGCATTCCGCACAATGGTTGCCGTCCTAAAAAGAAGAGAAGAGTCTAATTCAAAGAGGTATCGCCAATGATGTGGAAATCACTTCAAATGCCGCGCAGCTTCCAGAAAGTGGAAACCGGCGAAGATGGCCGCTATGCAAAGTTTGTCGTAGAGGCCCTGGAACGTGGCTGGGGTATCACCCTCGGTAACGCGCTCCGTCGCACGCTCCTTTCCTCTCTGCAAGGTGCGGCTATTGTCTCCGTGAAGATCGAAGGCGTCGAGAAGGAATTTTCGACGATTCCCGGTGTCAAGGAAGATGTCACCGACATCATCCTGAATCTCAAGAGCATCCGCGTGAAGCTCCTTTCCGATCACGACGAAACTTTGCACCTGGACGTGTCCGGTGACGGCGAAGTTACTGCCAAGTCCTTTATGGAAAATCCGGGCGTGGTCGTCTTGACCCCCGATGTCCATATCGCTACTCTGAACGGTAACGCTTCGCTTTCCATGGACGTGAAGATCTCCAGTGGCCGCGGTTTTGTCCGTGCCGACGAACTGAAGGACCCGAACGCTCCGATCGGCGTTATCGCTACGGATGCGAACTTCAACCCGGTGCAGAAAGTTGCAATGCACATCAGCGATACCCGCGTGGGCCAGAAGACAGACTACAACCGTCTGGAACTGGAAATCACCACCGACGGATCCATCGACCCCGAAGATGCCTTGGCTTACGCTGCCAAGCTTCTCGTGGACCACCTGGAAATCTTCATCAACTTCGAAGGTGACCTGGTGACCGAAGGTGCTGACGGTCAGGATGAAGAACACCAGCGCATCGCGGAACTGCTCCGCACCCGCGTTGATGAGCTTGAACTCTCTGTTCGCTCCAGCAACTGCCTGCGTATGGCCAATATCCATACGGTCGGTGAACTTGTGCGCAACAAGGAAAACGATATGCTCAAATACAAGAACTTCGGTCGGAAGTCCTTGGTGGAACTTAACGAGGTGTTGACAGCCATGGGCCTCTCTTTTGGCATGGATGTCGATGAATACTTGAAGGATTAAAAATGAGACACGGTGTAAAGAACAAGAAATTAGGCGTCAACGCCCAGCACAAGCGTGCCATCCTCCGCGCCCTTGCCACTTCTATTATCGGAAAGGGCATGGAAGCTGAACAGAGCAACCGCTACGTGCGCACAACACTGCACAAGGCCAAGATGGTCCGCAGCGTGGTAGACCGCATGGTTACCTATGCCAAGAAGGGCGACCTTTCTGCCCGTCGTGAAGCTGCCCGCTTCATTATGGACCCCAAGGTTCTGCAGGATCTTTTTGCAACAATCGGCCCCCGCTATGCCAGCCGCAATGGTGGTTACACCCGCGTGCTGAAGCTCGGCCCCAACCGCGCCGGTGACGCTTCCGAAATGGCTCTCGTGGGTCTCGTGGAAGACGAAATCGTCGTGAAGGCCAAGAAGGGCGCTGCCGAACCTGCCAAGTCTGAGTCCGTTAACATGGTCGAAGGCGAAAGCAAGGCTGCAGAATAATTTTTGAATAATTGCAAACACCCCGCTTTTCTGGGCGGGGTGTTTTTTTGTATATTTTTATCCAAATGCCTTTTTTGGTAGTCTTGATTCTTATTTTATTTGCAGGCGTTAATGCAGATGATGCTGGCGCCGTTTTTCCGCAGTTTCATGACAAGAGTGTAACCAACAACACTCGAGCCAGCATGACTCAGCAGAACTTGTTCCTTGAACATACCGTCGACTCGAACTATGTAATTGGTCCTGGTGACTTTTTCGAGGTGTTGACTCCCGATGGTCTTGATGTGGTTCGCGTTTCTCCGGAAGGTATTGTCTCCTTGCCGGGATTTGGATTTGTTGATGTTAATGGCGCGCCCTTGTTCGAAGCCAAGAAAAGAATCGGCGATATGTTGAAAACCCGATTCGAAGAGAGATTTTTCCGAATCCAGCTTGTCCAAATGCGCTTGCTGCAGGTGACCATTCTAGGTGCTGTATCTATTCCTGGTCGTCGGGCTGCAGACCCTCAATCGAGATTGAACTTTGCATTCTCCAACGCGGGAGGATTGTTGCCTTCCGCAGACAAAAGGAATATAAAGCTCATTCGAGACACCTTGACTTATATCATTGATTATACCCAGTTTGAGAGGGGCGAAAACGACGCCATGAACATTACGCTAGAGACGGGCGACATCATTTATGTGCCCTTTGCAAAAGCGGAATCTTCAATAAGCATCGAATCCCCGGAAATCCGGACATCTCTCCCGTGGGTCGAGGGAAAGACCTTGGGAGAATATATCCATGATGCGAAAATCACTTCGGAAATGAACGTTAAGTGGGCTAGGATAAAGAACCCCAATGGCACTACCCTAGTCAAGGAATTGTTGCCGTCTTACGATTTAGTGCCTGATCCAAAGACCGTTATTGAGTTGTGGCAGGATGAACCCGTTGTCTATGTTGGCGGAGCCGTTGCCAACATGGGAAAAGCCGACTTTTTCCCTGGCCTTCACGCGATAGACTACATTGGCGCTTCGGGGGTCACCATCATAACGGGTTCCTGGAGTCGGGTGACCGTGATTCGCGATGGAAAGCATTTTTCCGTTGATCCCTATAAAGATGAAATCAAGCCAGGGGACTACATAGAGATTCCGCGTAGCGTTTATGAGTCTGTCAAGGATGTCACGTTATTCTTGGCCTCCTTGCTAAGTGTTATAGCAACGGCAATCATTATTACATCCTACTAAATACCCATGTCGTCCTTTAGTTTTTTATTGTTCTGCTTGTCTCATAAGAAATGGTTTATTATTCCGTTTCTTGTGGGCGCGATTTGTTTTGCTATAGCATGGTTCTTGCCTCCGGTATATGAAACGGAGATGAGGATTCAGATCCAGAAACCGTCGGATTATTCGTTGAGCAATATTTCCTCTGCTGTTGGTGTCAAGGGTGGCTCTACTAAGGGCATGAATAGTTCCTTGGCGAACATGCTCTTCTCTGCATCCGGTTCCGTGTCCAGTAAGGACCTGTATATCGAAATCCTTTCTGGCAGAGACGTTATGCTTGAAGCTATACAGGAATTTAGGCTGGACACGCTATACAAGAAGAAACCGAAGGAACTGCTCCTGAAGAAGTTCAAGAAGGATCTTTATGTCGGTGAAGAGAGTAACGGTATCATATCGTGCTCCTTTGAGACTAAGAATAGGGTTATGGCCGTGGAGTTGCTGCGTTTCATGGTTGAAACGGCAAATGCCCGGTACCTTCAGCTTCAAAAAGAGAATTTGCACTACTCCATAAGTTATCTGGTGAAAAATCGCCAGGACTTGATTGACAGTGTAAAGAAGATCAGCAATGAACTGTCCAAGTTCTACCAGAAGAACAATCTGGTTGATCTTGAAAGTCAGATGAAACTGACCGTTTCTGCTTTGGCGGCCTACGAGTCGCAAATGAACAACTACGAAATGACGGAGCAGAGCGAGGGTCAGAATTCTAGCGCTGTAGAAATGGAAAAACGCAAGAAGATTTTGGAGAAAAAATTCAAGGAGTTGAGAGGCAATTTTTCAAAGAGTTATACGCCCTCAAAGAAGTCCATATACATAAATTCGGATTGGGCAGTTGCCAAAAAAGTGTACTTGGATAAGCGTCAAAGCGAACTGGAAATGTACATGACCTTGTTGGAATCCGTCTCTGCAGAGGTCATGATGGCCGAGGCCGAGATGATAAAGAACCAGCCTGTGGTCCAGATTGTGCAAGACGCCTATATTCCTGACTGGAAAACCAAACCGAAGCGTGGCTTGTGGGCAGTTGCCGGATTTGGTGTTTCCTTTGTGGTGGTGCTGGTTTATCTGTTGCTCATGGGCCTTTATTCAGGTCAGGTCCCCAATAGCTTTGACCTAAAAGATCGATTGCATCAAATAAAGACAGCATTATTTAAATGAAATTAAAGGGATTCATTTTAATAATACTTTCTATGGTGTTGACGGCGGCGTACCTATTGCCGTCATCAGACAACTTTGCTGGTGTGCTGGCCCTTGTTTTAATCGGGGCCGCCTTTATTTTTTCTGTAGTGTTCAAGCAGCATGTCATTGCCAACCTGGGAATGGTTGTGGGTATGCACTGGCTTGAACTAGAGGGCTATTTTATAACGCTATACATATTGTTCCCGGCGATTCTTACGTTGTTATTTTTCCAAATGAGGAACACAGCGTGGTATCGGGACAAGCCTTGGCTACTGTCCATTGCGATAATGGGAATATATGTGCTTTTGATTTTGGTTGTTAGGCCCTACGATTTGCGCTATACGATGTTTTACCTGTACGGGATAACGTTTCTCTTTTTCATGAGTGTATCCCTGAACAAATGGGATGGCCGTTTGCTTCATATTTTCTTGAGCATCCATCTCTATTTTATGTACCTGTGGTCCTTTGTGGAGCATTTCGTTTCTGACGAAATCCGCATTGGCGGTCCATCTTTAAGCGCTACGAATTTTGCGGCCCTTATTGCGACATCCTGGACTATTTGGCATATAAATGCGTGGCTCTCGAAAAAGGCCGGTGTTTTGCTGCTGGGGGCGAATTTTGTGCTCACCTTCATCTGCATAGTCTTTACCGGTTCCAGGATGGGCTTTATAGGCGTTGCCGTGGGAATGGTTTTCTCCATATTCTGCTATTTCATGAAGAATGCCATGGCTGAAAGGAGAGGCCGTATAGGTTCGTTTGCTGTAAAGCTATGTGTGTCAACGGCCGTCATACTTGCCGTGGGATTGCTTATCTGGAAGGTGTTGCCCGATACTCTTTACATAAAGCAGGGTCTTCTCGTTCTGGCATCCGGGAAAATGGACAATAGCTCCCTGGGCAGAATCGGTGTGTGGTTGACCGCTCTGGATATTATACAGCACAAGCCGATATGGGGTTGTGGGCCAAGAAATTTCCTAGAATATAACAAGGCTTTCCTAGAGACTTATTCGGCTATCCCCATGGTTGCGTTTATCCCGCGGTTGGGGCACGCCCATAACGTGTATCTGATGCTGCTATCGGAACAGGGAATTGTGGGTTTTGGTGCCGTGTCGGCGGTAAGTGCCCTGTGTTTTAGAGAGCTACTCATATATATAAAGAACCATTGGGATGGTTTTGGCTTGTCCTTATTGGGCGGGGCCCTCGTGTTTTTCACCTTGGGTCTGATTGACGTGTTCCCGTTGTTCCCCTCGACATTCGGGTGGGGGGCCTGGTATATGGGCGTCCTGTTCTCTTTGCGGTTCATTCGGAGAAAAGAACAATGCGAATCGCAATCCTGACATCCATGTACCGCGCCGAATTTGGTGTTGCCAGGGTGATTGCCTCGCAGTTGCCTTTTTTGGTGGATGCCGGTTTTGAAATAGACCTGTACGCTTGCGAGCTGGATAGGGCCATGCTTTGTTCTGGAGTTCATGCGGTCCGTGTTCCAACCCATCTGAAGGGGCTGAAAAAGGCCTTGGAGGCTGGAAGATACGATGCCATCATCGCCCATACGGACCCGTTCTATGAATTTTTGGCAAAAAATGATTTGAAGACGGTGACCATCGGCTATGAACACGGTTATCCGCCTGTAGAACTATGCCTGCCCGAAGAACGGGAGGCCAGGCTGAAAGATATCGGAAATCGTCAGGGTGTTATATACCCGGCGCTTACTCAAGTTATAACCATCAGCCAATATGGTGTTGAATACCTGAAATGGCCGAAAGCCCGTGTTATCTACAATGGTGCAGATCATTACGAGAGCTTGTGCAGAACGGAGCCAGGAGAAAATTCAGGGCCTTTACGCATACTGGCAGTGACCCGTTATCGTAGGCAGGAATGGGAATATAAGGGGCTTGACCAAATCGTCCGATTGAAGAAGGATTTGGGCGAGGCCTGCCGGATTACGGTAGTGGGCCGTGGTGATGAGGAATCTGCCCGTGTACTGAAGGATTCGGGAATAGAAGTTCCCGGTGTTGTTTCGGACCAGGAACTGGCCCGCTACTATTCCGATTGCGATGCACTGGTCAGTTTTTCGAAGTGGGAGCTGTTCAACTTGCCTCTGGCCGAGGCGGGATTTGCCCATAAGCCTGCTTTAACCCTAAATCATTGCGCCCATCCGGAGGTTACGCCTTTCGTGTTTGGTTCTTACGAAGAGATTCGTGATTACCTAAAGAAGTCGACACGGGAATCCTTGGGCAAAGACGGTGAAAAGATGTTTGCCCATGTCCACCGTCGTTTCCGGTGGGAGAAGAATGCTCATGAACTGGCGGAATTGATTAGATTGCGGTGTCCTAATCCTGTTAATAGAGGGCCTGCCTTTGGCAAGGGTGTGGTATGGCTATTCTGGTCTGTCCGTGAGTTTGTCCGCCAGAACTTCTATAAAAAGTGGAAGGGTCAGGCATGAGAAAAGATTCCCTTCTGCTAAACGCCACTGTAAACGGAACCGCCCAAGGCTTGGGTAGGCTTGTTCGTTTCGTGACCACCAGTATTGCTATTGTCAAGTTTGGT
This sequence comes from Fibrobacter succinogenes, assembly GCA_902781185.1. Classification (GTDB taxonomy): domain Bacteria; phylum Fibrobacterota; class Fibrobacteria; order Fibrobacterales; family Fibrobacteraceae; genus Fibrobacter; species Fibrobacter succinogenes_G. The sequence goes on along the minus strand of CACZII010000025.1, from coordinate 8,781 downwards.
GCTGCAGGCTGGGGAGAGGTGGCCTTTGCCTATACCCTTATCACTTACATCAATTTTGTCTTGAATTTTGGCATGTCGTCTTTTGCGCTAATCGAAAAGCCGGACGATACAAAGTTGGACAGGAAGATCTTCACGGCAATGGGCTATATCCGTGGCTGTTTGGTAATAGGCCTTGCCCTTGTCGCCATAGCAGCCTACTTTGCCATGGACCTGACTTGTGGAACGGTCTTGAAGATATACCTCTTGACGGTATTTCTGAGGCCTGTAAATATCGATTGGCTGGTTGCCAGAAAGGGCCTTGCGGGTATCAATTCCCTTGTGCAGTTCTTTAGGCAGGGGCTTCTGCTTACTCTGATTTATTTTTTGAACGTTCCCTCCATTGTTCATTTTGCTGTGATGGACGTGGCGACGGAAGTGCTGGCTACATTGGCGCTATGGCTTGTGGGGCCCCGAAAGGGCTTTCCCTTGGGGTTCCCGAGTAAGGGGGAATGGAAAGAGGGCTTGCGGTGCTATCAGGGCTCCGTTATTCTGTTTGTTTCATCGGCATTGTTGCTCTTGCACCAGAATGTGGATATCTTTTTCCTGAAGTTCTTCGGTGGCGACGCCATGGTTGGCGTATATGATTATTGCTATCGCTACGCCATGTTCGTTTTCTTGTTGGGTGGTTCTTTGAGCGAGCCTCTGCGTAGGCAGTTGGCGCGATTGAAGGAGGTGGGCCAGGGGGCGGAATCTAGCTATCTGGTGTTGTCCAGTCACAAGGTGCTGGGCGTAATGAGCGCGGCGTTTCTTCTCTTTGCCCTGTTGCTGTCTGAAATTATTTTCTCTAAGATTGTGCCTATTGCTGTTGATTATTCGGCATCACGACTTTTGGTACTTTTTGCTTGTTGGCTGGTGGTGTCCTTTTACTCCGTTCCCTGGAGTGAATGGCTTATTTCTCAGTCCAAGAAGAAATACTTGCAGCTTGCCCTTATTGCGGGGGTGGCGAACATCGTGTTCAACGTCTGGCTGATTCCCGTTTATGGAATTTACGGGGCGGCCATGGCTAAGATTTGTTCCGAAAGCGCCATTTTTATCTTCTTGTTTTTCTCGGTAGATGCTGTAAAACGTAAACTGTTTTCCAGAGTGTTCTATGTCCATGCCCTAATCGTGCCCTGCGTGGTCTACTTCCTTGAAACGGGCTATGTCCCGGTCTGGCTTGGGGTATCTACGGTGGTCGTTGAAATCCTGGTTGTTCTTTTGACGAAATATGTGTCCAAAAAGGAATTGGTTATTCTAGCAAAGAACTGAGTATCAGTTATAGCCGAATATCTTCCTGAAAACAGGAATGGCAACAGCGCACCGTGTCAAGAGCAATATGACGGCTATTCTTGCTAGGCAAATTACCACATTGGCTAGCACCGAATAATCCTGGATAAAGGGGGCTAGGCGTTCCCACGGGAAAAGGGGGCATTCGATGGCATGGAAACAGAATGCTACCAGGCTGTATCGGCCGATAAAGCCAAGGAATGTAGCGGTGGGCTTGTTGTGGCTTATCCATCTCGATAGCATATAGACTGCGAGTGTTCCTCCTAGAGCGCCAATAAGATCGATGACGTAGTAGGCTCCAAACAGGCAGCCGTTTATGGCCATGCCAGAGTACAGAATGCAGTAAATCCAGCATGCCATGGATACAGTGAAAAGGGTCCATTTGTATTTAGAAGGGGCGTCGGTAAAGGTTCGGAGCCTGTGCCCGACAAAGAAAAAGCCAAGGGCGCAACATGCGGAGGGCAGGTACCAGGGAACAAATACGTGAAAGCTGCTGAAATTTTTCATGCTGGCAAAGCTCAGAAGCAAAATGACTCCCGCCTGCATCCAGGGTGCCAGTTTGGAGTGGAAAAGGAAATGGGCCATAAGCCGTATCCAGAACATGGCCAAAAGAAACCACAGGGGGCCAAGCTCGCTGATTTCTTCCAGGAAGGGGAGGGGGATGATGGGCTGCCCGCCCAGCAGGCAGGTCAAGGCCTGTATAAGTGTGGGGTTGCAGAGTATAAGCACGCAGCAAGAAAACGCATAGGGAATCAACAGGCGTCTTGTATCGACAGCCAGTTCTTCTTTTAGGGTCCTCTTTTTGTAGAAATACCCGGATATAAAGAAGAACGCGGGCATATGAAACGAAAATAAGAAGTGTTCCACGCTAAAGGGGAACCTGCTGTGCCCGATGATGACAAACAAAATCAACAGGCCTTTGAGAATATCAAAGGATTCGTCTCTTTTGGGGGCCTGGGAGGTCATGAGCGAAAAATAAAAAAGATTTTACTGCCATGGGGTCCAAAAACGATAATGACTAGAAGTTGAACAGAGGGAAATTTTGTATCTTTGTGCTCAAAACGCGAGAGTGGCGGAATTGGCAGACGCGCCAGACTTAGGATCTGGTACTTCGGTGTGTGGGTTCGACTCCCACCCCTCGCAGAATTTTTAACTAACGAATACCGGAGTTTATATGCCCGTTGAAATCAAAGAAACCAGCGCAACCCTGCGTACCCTCGAAGTCACCATTCCTCAAGAAGACCTGAAGGCTCCTTTCGAAAAGAAGCTGTCCCAGTACAAGAAGCAGGTGACGCTGAAGGGTTTCCGCCAGGGTCAGGTTCCCAAGGCCATGATTCTGAAGCAGTTTGGCGACTCCATCCACCACGAAGTGGTGAACGAGATGGTGGACAAGGTTCTGAATGAAGAACTCAAGAAGGCAAACATCATCCCCGTGGGCCAGTTGAAGGTTACAAAGTTCAACGACGACAAGGAAACCGCCGTTACCCTGACGGTAGAAGTGGAAATGGACCCGGAAATCGACATCAAGGGCTACGCTGACACGGGCATTACCGTTCCTCAGACCGCCGTCCACGAAGAAGAAGTCCAGGCCGAATTTGACCACCTGATGAAGATGTGGAGCCAGGACGAACATGTGGACCGCGCTGCCCAGAAGGGCGATGTGGTGGTGGGCAACTACCTGGAAGTGGTGATTGATGGCGAAAAGCAGGAACTCCCCGAGAACAGGGAATTCCGCAGCCTGCTGGGCGAATCTGCAAGCCCTGGCTTCGACGAAGGCCTCACGGGCGCATCTGCCGGCGAAACCAAGGAAATCAATTTCAAGTATCCCGATGACCACAAGGACGAACGCTACCGTGGCAAGACTGCCCAGTTCAAGGTCGAAGTGACCGACGTCCGCAAGATTGTTCCTCCCACCCTGGACGAAGAATTCTGCAAGAAGGTGGGCGTGAAGGACGAAGCCGAACTCAAGAGCAACATCGCCGAAAGCCTGGCCAACCAGAAGCAGGACGCTGCCAAGACCAAGGCCATCAACGAGGCCATCGACAAGCTTATTGAACAGAATCCCTTCGATGTTCCCAACGCCCGTGTGGCAGACCTGATCAAGTGGTCCATCAACCGCAATGTACAGGATCCGAAGGATGCCGTGGAGCCCACGGAAGAACAGATGAAGACTCTGGCTCCTGAAGCTATCCGCGAAATCAAGAAGCACCGTATTCTGGAATTCGTGGCCACCAAGGAAAAGATCCGCCCCGCACAGGCTCAGGTGGATGCTCGCCTGCAGGAAATGGCCAAGTCCTATCATGTTGAATTCGAAGACCTGAAGTCTCATTTCCGTCAGTCTGGCCGTATCAACCAGCTCCGTGAAGAACTTCGCTTCCAGATGGCTGCCGATTTCATTGTAGGCATTCGTCCTGCTACCGAAGAATCCAAGTAAGAGGTCGATTGAATGATCATCCCTACCGTCATAGAGAACACGGGGCGTGGTGAACGCGCCTACGATATCTACTCCCGTCTCCTCAAGGAACGCATCATCTTCTTGGGCACGCCCATCAACGACGAAGTGGCGAACAACGTCATGGCCCAGCTGATTTTCCTTGAGTACGAGAATCCGGAGAAGGATATCACGCTGTACATCAACAGCCCGGGTGGTTACGTGTCGGCGGGGCTGGCCATTTACGATACCATGCAGCATGTGCGCCCAAACATCGCTACCATCTGCATTGGCAATTGTGCCTCCATGGCCGCTGTGCTCCTTGCTGCGGGTACCAAGGGTAAGCGTTATGCGCTGCCTCATTCCCGCATTATGCTGCACCAGCCTTCTGGTGCCGCTACCGGTCAGTCTACCGATATCCAGATTACCGCCAAGGAAATCATCCGTACCAAGGATACCCTTGCCGAAATCGTGGCCAAGCATACGGGCAAGTCCATAGACGAAGTCCGTCAAAAGACGGACAGAGACTTCTACATGGGGCCCGAAGAGGCAAAGGCCTTTGGCGTTATCGACGAAGTCTTTGTGCCGCGTAAAGAGGGAGTCTAGGATTCATGTATAGGAATGGGAAAAACCGTCCGACGGTAACTTGTAGTTTCTGTGGAAAGTCTGCCGAGCAGGTAGACAAGATGATTGCTGGCGCAGGCGTGCATATTTGCAGCGACTGCGTTTCCATGTGCTACAGGATTATCGAAGAGGACAAGTCCCGTTCCTTGCAAGAAAAGCAGGCTGCCGAAGTGGCAAGCCAGAAACCTCTTCCGCTTCCTTCCGAAATCAAGGCTCATTTGGATGACTTCGTTATTGGACAGGAACAGGCAAAGATTGCTCTTTCTGTGGCGGTTTACAACCATTATAAGCGCTTGCGCTACAAGCAGGCTCACCCTAACGGTGATGCAGTAGAAGTGGAAAAGTCCAATCTGCTTCTGGTGGGGCCCACGGGCTCCGGCAAGACGCTTTTGGCCCAGACCATGGCCCGTTTTCTGGATGTGCCATTTACCATTGCCGACGCCACCGTGCTTACCGAAGCTGGTTATGTAGGCGAAGACGTGGATAGCATCATCGTGCGCCTGCTGCAGGCTGCTGATTATGATGTGGCCCGTGCCGAGCGTGGTATCATCTTTATTGATGAAATAGACAAGATTGCTAGGAAGACCGCCAATCCTTCCATTACCCGTGATGTGAGCGGTGAAGGTGTGCAACAGGGCCTTCTCAAGCTTTTGGAAGGAACCGTTGCGGCGGTGCCCCCCAAGGGTGGCCGTAAGCATCCGGAACAGCCGCTGGTACAGGTAAACACCAAGAACATCCTGTTTATTTGTGGTGGCGCCTTCGAAACTTTGGACAAGATTATTTCCCAGCGTGTGAACAAGGGCGGTATGGGTTTTGGTGCCGATATCCGCAGCGAATCCGACAACTCCCTGAGTGAACTTTTCAAGCAGCTGGAACCCGATGACCTTATCAAGTTTGGTCTCATTCCCGAAATCGTGGGCCGCCTGCCTATTGCAGTCGCTCTCGAGGAACTGGACGAGAATGCCTTATTGAACATTTTGACCCAGCCGAAAAATGCCCTGGTCAAGCAGTTCAAGAGCCTGTTCGCCATGGACGGAATAGAACTTGATTTTACAGACGACGCCTTGAAAGAAATCGTCCGTGAGACCATGAGCAGAAAGACTGGTGCCCGCGGGCTTCGTTCTGTCATGGAAAAGTCCCTGCAGCAGGCTATGTTCGAGATGCCTGGCACGGGAGCCAAGAAGCTTGTTCTTACGGACGAGATAATCCGTAGGGGCTTGAATCCCTTGGCGGTTTCTGGAAAGAAATCCTCGAAAAAAGCCGGCAAGAACGTTGCCTAACGTTTAAATTTGCCCGCTTTACTATTATTGAAATATGGCTTTTGATTTTTCTAAGGTTTTCCCCCTCCTTCCGTTGAGGGATGCTATTGTTTTTCCCTATACGACCCGCCGTATTCTGGTTGGACGTGATATTTCGTTGAAGGCTTTGGAATGTGCCGAGGCTCATGATGGCGAAATTATTTTGGTGACCCAGAAGGATGTAGAGCAGGAAGAAATCTCCAATCCACTTTTGGATTTATACTCTGTCGGCGTTGCCGCCCGGGTCTCCAATGTGACGCCATTCCCCAACGGCTGCGTGAAGGTGGTGTTGGAGGGCGAACAGATGGTGGTGTTGGAGGGCGAACAGATTGTAGACTTGCGTTCCGTTATCCTGAAAGACGGCTTTTTGCAGGTGACCGTTTCTCCGCGAAAAGTCCCCATCGGTAATAAAGATAAGACCGAAAGTTTTGCTGATGTGCTTTCCAATTTCAGGGATTACGCCGCCAAGCGAAACATTGCAGAGGGTATGGTAGATGCTTTCTTCGGCATGGATAGTCAACTGAACGCTTTCTACGGAATAATTCCTTTCTTGCAGATTTCTTTGGCCGAAAAGCAGAACTTCTTGGAGGCGGAAACCCTAGATGATATCAGAAGATGGCCCAGCAGCAGAAGGAATGGTTCATCAGTGAACAGATCCGCCAGCTGCAAGACGAACTGAATGACGGTGAAAATTCCTCTTCGGAACCAGACCAGCTTCTCAAAAAACTGAAAGCCAAGAATTTCTCCCCGGCAATCATGGAAAAGATGGAAGAGGAAATCAGCCGCATGCGCCTGATGCACCCTACCACGCCGGAATACGCCGTGGTTCGCAATTACATCGACTGGTTCCTTTCCATGCCCTATGGGGTTTACAGCGATACGGTGCTGAACCTGAAAAAGGTGAAGGCGGATCTGGATGCCAAGCATTTCGGTCTGGACAAGGTGAAGGACCGTATTCTGGAATACATCGCTGTGCTGAAACTTACGGGAACGGAACGTCGTGCCCCTATCCTTTGCCTGGTAGGCCCTCCGGGTGTGGGTAAGACCACTCTTGTGGAATCTATTGCGGCTTCTATGCAGCGAAATTTTGTGCGTATCACCTTGGGTGGTGTCCGTGACGAAGCCGAGATTCGAGGCCACCGTCGCACTTATATTGGTGCTATGCCGGGCCGTTTTATCCAGGCGCTCCGTCGTGCAAAATGCATGAACCCTGTGCTGCTCTTGGACGAAATTGACAAGATGGCGGCTGACTTTAGGGGTGACCCGGCCAGCGCCTTGCTGGAGGTTTTGGACCCTGAACAGAACCATGATTTTACAGACCACTTTATGGAAGTGGGCTTGGATCTTAGCCGAGTTCTGTTCATCGCTACCGCCAACTCCGAGGCTGAAATTCCCGATGCACTGCGTGACCGCCTGGAAGTGGTGCGCTTGCCGGGTTACTATGCCCACGAGAAAAAGCAGATAGCTTCCAAGTTCCTGATTCCGAAAATCTGCGAACGTTGTGGAGTGGTTCTGGATAAGGACATTTCCATTCCCGATTTGCTCATTGAAAAGATTATCAAGGAATGGACACGCGAGGCGGGGGTCCGCGAACTGGAACGCTCCTTGGAAAGCATCGTTCGCCACCGTGCTAAGGAAATTGTCATGGGCAAGAAGGTCAAGAAGGACCTGACCGAAAAGCAGCTGCAGGAATATCTGGGCGTTCCTCGCTTTACCGAGAACCGCCTGCCCGCTCCTGGACATCACGGTGTGATTACGGGCCTTGCCTGGACCAGTGTAGGTGGCGAAATCCTCACGCTGGAATGCAAGCTCCTTTCGGGCAAGGGCCACCTGATGCTCACCGGCAAGCTTGGCGACGTGATGAAGGAGTCGGCCCAGATTGCCCTCAGCCTTGTGCGCGAGAGGTTGCAACGTTTTGGAGTAGACCCTGCTATCGTCAAAAAGACGGATATCCACATCCATGTGCCCGAGGGGGCCGTGCCCAAGGATGGCCCGTCGGCAGGTATCGCCATGACGCTGGCCCTGCTTTCGGCCTTTACCCGCAGGCCTGTGGCTCCCGATATCGCCTTTACGGGGGAGGTAAGCCTCACAGGAGACCTGCTTCCCATCGGAGGCCTGAATGAAAAGGCCCTGGCTGCCCAGGAGGCGGGTGTCAAGACGCTTTATCTGCCCGAGGGCAACAAGAAGGATGTGGCGGAACTTCCGGCCCCTGCAAAGAAGGGCCTGAAAATACACCCCAAAAAGCATATTGACGAGATTATTAAGGAACTGTTCCCGAAACCCAAGAAGTAAGAGTGGTCGGCGTCATCCAGGTCCCGCATCAAGTGCGGGATAAACTCCGGCGAGGATCCATTAGCGTTGCTTCAGTAGATATTCGCTTTCGCGAATATGACAAAGGTTAGATTGTGTTTACTATATTGTGAAACAGGATAAATTTCAAAAGGAGTTCTTATGAAGACTGGAGCTTTTTTAGTTGGTGCGATTGCCGGTGCTGCTGCCGCCGTCGCTTTTTCCAAGAAGTTTGGCTGCAAGTGCGCCTGCTCTGAAGCGGCTAGCGCTGACGAAAATCCGGCATTGAAAGAAGCCGAAGAAGCGGTGGATACCCTCCGTGGTTCCGTGGATTGTCTGCGTAAGGAACTGAACAACCGCATTGAATCGGAACAGACCTACGCCGCCAAGTGCGAAGAACTCAAGGACCAGGTGGCCAAGCAGGGCGTGGAAATCGACAACCTGAAGAACATCTGCGAAAAGCAGGACGGCCAGAACAAGAAACTAGAAGAAGAACTGGCCCAAGCTAAGGCTAGCAAGTAACAGCTTTTGAGTGGTGTTCGAAATTAGCGAGACTCCCGATACCCTCGGGAGTTTTTCTAACTTTGGGGGTGCTTGTTAAAGTTTTTGTGAACAGGAAAAAGGAACGCTATGCCAGCTTTTGATCCGAATGCGAAAAAGATGCTGATTTCGGGAAACGAGGCCATCTCGCTCTCCATGCGCCACTGCAACGTGCAGTTTGCCGCGGGTTACCCGGGTACCCCCTCTACCGAAATCCTCGAGGACTATTCTGAACTCGGCGGGTATGCCCAGTGGGCCCCGAACGAGAAGGTCGCCGCCGAAGTGGCCCTGGGT
>CACZII010000024.1 GCA_902781185.1 Fibrobacter succinogenes | reverse complement strand
ATGATTTTTCCAGCGGTCATCTGCATGGCGATTTCGTTCAGGGGCTTGAAGTAAGGTGCCGTAACGGAGTCTTCCAAAAGTTTCTGTCCGCTCATGAGGAACATCCCGATTAGGGCAAAGCCAACCATCACGCCGGCTTGGATGGCACGGTGCGTCCCAGGGAGCCCCGTCTTGAAACTGTCGGTAAAGTTTGCTATGGAAAATTCCTTTCCTTGGTCATCCAGGCTCATGACTCCGAGGCAGGCGACTCCATAGACAAGGCATGCGACCAGTCCGAAGGGCCCGATAAAGAGGGTCCAGTTGTAACGGGCAATGACGACGATGACAAGAAGCAGAACGAACATGACGGCTCCATGGAACAGGGCGCGACGGTTCTTGATGGCGTCGGCGGAGTCGTCAGAAATGGCCTTGAGTACGGGAGCTGCCATCATCAGGAGCAGCAGGGGTAGCCAGAACAGGGCCATGCCCGGGGCGCGGAAATTCTTGACGCCCGGCAAGATGTTGTACCAGAGCTTGAACAGCGGGGAGTGGGCTCCCATACCGTAACTCAGGGCCAGGACCGCTCCAAGTCCCCAGAATATTGCCCAGCGACGCTTGCCCGGCAAGAACAGGCAAAGGAACCCGAGCAGGGTCAGAAGGGCGCCGGCGTTGTTGTGGTCCAGCTTGAAACTGTTGTGTCCCCAGTAGAAGGGCGAACCGCCTGATGACTGGTATTCCTGGATGGTGGCGTTTACAAAAGAACTTCCTTCCAGCTTGCCTTCTTTTTCGTTGTATTCATATACGTCCACTCCGATAAACCCAGGCAGGAGCATCTGGGCCATTTCCTCCTGGTGCAGGGACCAGCTTGTGGCGTGGCCGTAGTTGGTGTGGTCCCCTTCGCCACGAACGGACTGGGTGGTGGTGTACATGTAGGGCGGTATCACCTGGAAGCAGCTGATGGCAAGTCCGAAGACTAGTCCCGCAGCCGCAAGGCCGATGCGCTTGCCCTTGGTCTTGAAGGATTCACAATGGAAGAACGCTTCGTAAAGAGTGTAAAATCCTGCACCCCACAGGAACAGGTAGGTTAGTTGCAGGTGGGAGCCGAGAATCATCCAGGTGATGGAGAGGGCGAGTACTATCAGGTAGGGGAGGCTCCCGTTCCGTACAATCTTTCGGATGGCAAGGAGTGCTAGTGGCGCGATGGCAAATACCATCATCTTTCCGTCGTGGCCACCGTAGATGTAGGTGAAATACTCCGGTGAGAAGGCGTAAAGCATGCCGAGCAGGGATGCCCACCAGCGGTTTCCGGTCAGGTTCCATGCCAAAAGCATGGCGCTCATGAAGGCAACCCAGACAGTCAGGATGAACTTGAAGCCTACGGCCCTTGCGGGGTCTGTCAGGAACTGCACCCACACCAGCGGGTGGTAGGCGTCGGCAAAAAGGGCGTCGATGGTGGGAACGCCGCCAAGACGTGAATCGTCCCATTCCGTGAGTACGGCGTTTTCGGCACGGAGAATTCGGCTACCGATACCGTTCAGCTGGTCGCTGTTCAGCATCAGGGTGTCAGGGTTGAAGGCAAATTCCCGGAATACGATTAGCAATATGCCTAGAAAAACGGCGGCCGTTACCGCAAAAAACAGGGGTTTCTTGTTTAGAAAGTTCATGCAGGACAATATAGCAAAGCACCCGAAGGACGGGTGCACAAAAGGCCGGGCGCAAGTCCCGGCGGTCTATAAAACATGCCGACGCTAGTCCGCTGTATTTTCGTCGAGGCGGGCTGTCCGCACGATGCCGTAGATTCCGAGAGCCGAAATCAGGCAGACGGCGACAATCACCAGAATTTTGAAGACCTTTCCCATATGAAGCTCCTGTATATATCTAAATCTATTTGTTTTTTTTGCGAAAAGCAATAGGCAAAGTAAATTTTTTTGGATTTTTCTATATTCCCCTGCGATGGTGAAATTCATTGCCTACATAGCCCTGTTTCTGTGCCTAGGGATAGCTTCGGCATTTGCCCAGGACGACCCCCTGCAAAAGGGCAAGACGGGCATCGAATCCATCGACACCCTTACGGTCAATGAATGGGATATTCCCACGACCCATAACTCGCTACCCTTGACCATGCTCCTGAGTATTTTGCCGGGTGGTGGGCATTACTACACGGAGCATTACATACGGGGTGGATTCATTACCGCTTTCGAATTGTTCCTTTTTTACGAGGTCTACTACAACAAGGCCTTCCAGAAAGACAGGGTGCTGAAGCAGGCTAGGCCTTTCCAGGATTCTGTAGCCGTTTATACCCGTAAGCTCGCCTTTGCGGATCAGGATAGTGTCTTTTCTTATCAGAAAAAACGTAACGAGTTTGTGAACCGCGTTCGTGAGAAAAGCGACAAGAAGAAGGAACAAGAAGACCTGCGCATTGCGGAAAATGCCTGGCTCTTTGGACTTCACCTGTACGGAATGTTCGACGCCTTCGGTATCTGGTGGAACAATAACTACAGGAGTGTGGAACTCCGTAGCATGAAAACGGCAATTCTGTGGGCTTTGATTCCCGGTTTTGGCCAGATGTACAACGGGGAATTCGGCAAGGCGGGGCTTTTGTACATGGGTCTTATCGGAGCCTCTACTAGTATCTGGACTTCGCAGAAGATGGTCAACTACTATGTGGACCGAAAGCACATGATGGAGGCGGAAAGCCCTGGTTCAGAAGATTATGACCGTGTGGCTGAACGCCTTACGTATTACCGCAAGAACCGTAACCAGTATATCTGGGGCATAGCGCTAATTTATCTGTATTCTATTGGCGATGCAGCGGTAGATGCTTTGTTGAGCGACTTCGATAATCCAATTCACTTGGCCCTGTTGCCGAACCTGACGGGCGGTGCCCAGGCCCTCGTGACGCTTGACTTCTAATCCTGAATGTCACCCTGAGGACGCTCAGGGTCAGCATTTCAAGTAAAACTATTACCCGGTTTTCAATGGCGGCATCTGGATGCCGTCGTGGATTTTGGTGAAAGTTCCCCGGTAGTGGCCGTTGGCGTTGCGGTTGAATTCAAAACGGTTCACCATGGTGTAGCTGAATTTCCCTTCCACGAAGTCGGAATCGGGGAGTCCGCAGGCAAAGTGCTGTAGGGCGGCGATAACCCCCGCATGAGTTACCCACAGAAATTCTCCGTTGTCGGGGAGGGTGTCGAGGAATTCTCCGACCCGCTTGTCCACGTCGTAAAAGTTCTCGCCTTGCGGGAAACGGAACCCCCGCAGGTCGTGCATCCAGCCGGCCATCTCGTCTCTGGGCACGGCGGTGAGCTTTTGGCCTTCCCAGGTTCCGAAGTTTATCTCTTGTAGGGCGTCTACTTTTTCGATGGCTAGTCCCGTAGCCTTAGAGACCTTTTCGGAAAGCCGCAGGCATCGGAGCAGAGGGCTGCTGTATAGCCTGGAGGGTTTGGCTCCGGTTTTCAGAAAGTCTTCGATGGCGAGCCGGGACTCTTCGGGAAAGGTGGGGGAGACATCAAAATCCAGTCGTCCGTAGCAGACGTCCTTGGGGTTATAGGGCTTGGTGTGTCGGAAAGTCCAGAGAATCATGGTTCAAAAGGCCTATAGAATGTTGATCATGTACCCAATCCTCCAGATGAAGCTGGGTTCGTCGTGCTTGCGGAAGCGATAGACCGGGTAGGTTAATTGACTGTAGAACCCATAGAGGTGGGCCCTTGCTTCTAGGCCTATGTCCAGGGATTCCTTGTAGTTATAGGGGAACACTGCTTTGACCTTGTTTGCCCTGTTTAGGGCCTGGTGCACCCCGTTGGGAGCACGTGCGTATTCGTAACCACCGCTGACCCCCAGGTCCAGGTTGAATGGCAATTCCCTGAACAGGGTCCAGGACAGGTTGCCCCTTATTCCGCACCAGAAGTCGTTGTCCTTTTTGTGGGCTCCCATGCCTTCTACGTACAAGATGACATTTTCGTATCCTAGGCCTAATGTGGCCATGACGGGAGTCATTTTCCCGATGGAGGCTCCTGCCGCAAATCGCAGGGGTATGCCTTCTAGGGAAAGCTCCCCAAAGGACAGCGAGGCGAACATCGCCAGAGCCAAGATAATTCGCTTTATGGAAATCCCCTGCAGCATGCCCTAAAAATAGCAAAGGCGTTGCAAATTAGTGCAAATGTTCTATCTTTCGTTTCATAGAGAGGAAATATTATGAAACTAAAATCTTTGATTCTTTTCGGTATTGCCGCTTTGGCTTCCGCAACATCGGTTCATGCAGAAGGGGGCATGTTCGAAGGGGCCCTGCCCGAGAACTGGACTGCCGACGTGGTGGCCGGAGTCAAGTACACCCGTATGCAGTTTAGCAACTGGCAAGAAGACGGAACCTCCATGTACACCTGGCTGGTTACTTACTACGCCGATGTCCAGGGAAAGTGGTCCGTGGCCAACTGGCGTAACCTGATTGACCTGCAACTCGGACAGTCTTGGACTGACGGTTTGGGCAAGCGCAAGTCCGTAGACAAGATTTTCTGGGAATCCACCCTGGACTTCAACATGACCGAGATGGTCAAGCCCTATATTGGTGCCCGTTACGAGACCCAGTTCATGAAGGGTTACAACTATAGCGAAGATGAAGAGACCGGCGAAGAAATCAAGACGGCGGTGTCCTGCTTCATGGATCCGGCCTACCTGACCCAGATGGTTGGTATCGCCTTTATCCCCAACGACAACTTCAGCCAGCGTGTGGCCTTTGCCAACCGCATGACCATTTCCCATGGTTACGGCTATGCTGATGATCCGGATACTGAAGACGAAATCGAAGAGGTCAAGGATGAACCCGGTATGGAAACCATCACCGAGTTCAAGTATGCTCTTTCCGACATTGTGAGTTTCAAGACTCGTTTGTGGACCTTCACCAACTTCAAGGGCAGGGACGAAATCGACGCCAAGTGGGAAAACATGCTGTCTGTGATTATCGCCCCGCTTATCGAGCTCCAGGTCGGCTACGACATGGTGTACGACAAGGACCAGGACGTGGACGTCCAGTACAAGAACATGGTCTTGTTCGGAATTACCTGGCGCTGGTTTTAGTGGTAAGTAAAGAAATGGTTTAATTCGTCACCCTCGCGAAGGCGAGGGTCTTTTGTTTGGCGTGGGTTTACTTCTCGACCGTCAGCAGGTCTTCGACCCAGGCGTCCCGCTTTTTGCGGAGGGCCTCTAGGGACTTGTCGTCGGCCCCGCTTTCTTTACAGGCTTCCACAAGTTGCAGATAACTTAACAAAAGTTCCCTAGCCTTGGGGTAGTCGTTCTCCAGTTGCTTCAGGGCTTCTTCGATTGCCTGGTCGGAATAGAGCCTGGATATCCCTTCCAGGGTGCGGGCGATGTAGGTCTCCGTATTCCCTGCCTCCTTGGCGGCCAGGCCCTCGGCGAATTCTAGCGGGCGTATCTGGTCTACCCAGTTACATTGCTCCACGTAAAGGCGGTCCCACTGTTCCAGGTTTTCCTTTCTGTCGGCCAGGGCCAGCTGGCGCTCCATCAGGGGCTTGTAGGACTGGACCTCTTGGTCCGACCCGATTTCCTTGAGAAAGTCTGCTAGGTTCTGGAGGTTTGTCTCTGTGGGGTTGTTCAAAAGACACTCTTTCAGCACCGCTAGCTTGTCTTTGGGGGACAGATTCTTGAATGCCTGGGTATGTGCGTTGTTGGCTTTTACATGGGCCCAGAAGATGCGGATAAAAAGCAGTACAAAGAGCAGGGTTACAATAAGAGTCCAATTCATGGGGAGAATTATAGGAAAAAGGCTTGTTTTGGGTCACGAAAAAAACGCAAAGCCTTGAATTTCGGTAAAATTTCAAAAAAGTGCGAGCAAACGGGTCAAATTTGGTTTATATTTACATGGTTCATATTGTACCTATTTGGATAGGTGGAGATTGAGTTATATGAAGAAACAACTAGTGGGTCTCGTCGGTCTGGGTCTGTTTGCTGCCGGTGGCGCTTGGGCTGCCACCTGTACCACCCCCGAAGGTAAGACCGTCACCTGTGCTCAGCTTGACGTGGTCATTCGCGATTTTAGCGTCAATCACCCCGACTTTGAGAATTTCTCGGAAGAATACGCGGCCGGCCACGGAAATGATATTCGCGCCTATGGAAAGACTGGCTATGACGATGCTTGGCTTGCCGCAGACGCATATCACAGGTCATGCGGTAACCAGGCCTCTCTTACGGGCGCAAAGATTGGCGCTGATGGAAACCCCATGGCCCCAAATGAGGCCTTGCCTGAATATTTGAGAGTGACAAGTCCAGGGCCTGTCTTGAAATATGGTGTTTGTCCGGGTAATAAGGTCCGTGGCTATACCAATGCCGCTTCTGCGAGAGCCTCTATGTCCGGTGCTGCACCGGCGGGAGCCAGTTGTGTAGGCGGACAAGGTGACTGGGCAAATGATGTGTATTACACTCCCGGCATGGTGCAACGTTATCTTGTCTTTGACCCCCCGAAGAATGGGGAACTGGATATGTACGATGGCGTCCACATCCAGAAAGCGGCCGAACTCTGTGACAACACCTACTTTGCCCAGTGGTACGAGGATGTTCCCAATATCAACTGGCATATTAACACTACCCTGGACTTGCCTTCTGTAGGTGACAAGCTCTACGAGGTGAACTATAACTACAATAACGGTGGCTACGCTCCTCTGGATTACGTAGTGAACGATGTGTGGCAGGGGCCGGCTCCTTGTAACGCCTCTGCAAACTCTCCCGAAAATAACCCCACCGGGAACACCACTTGCCAGCAGTGGGGGGCCCAGAGTTTCTCTATATTCTGTCCACCTTATGCATATCAGTATGCCAACTCACAAAAGGACAAGGACGAGGTAAGTACCTCCGGCCTTTGCTCGAGTTGGCTTGCTGCCGGTGGTCCTAGAGACCCCGGTGCTGCTGCCATTGCTACGGATGCAAATCCAGGTATTGCCCAGAAGCACCTGCGCAACTACGGCTTTACCATGATGGGTTATGCCAAGTTCAAGTATAGTATCAACAACCAGCAGAACGGTGGCGAAGTCTTTGAGTTTGTGGGTGACGACGACATGTGGATCTTTGTGGATGGCGTGTTGGTGGTTGACCTGGGTGGAACCCACCTGGCTGCCCCTGGTGCCGTGAATATCCAGACCCTGGCTCAGAATAACCATGGTTGCCACCACTTCCCCGATGGTTCTGCGGAGCCTCTGGCTAGCTATTCTAACTGCGACGGTGCGTCTGATGCCACCGGTTGGGGCGAAGGTTCTTGGCATCATCTGCACTTCTTCTATGCGGACCGTCAGACCGATGGTTCCAACATGCTGATTCGTACATCCCTTGCCGAATTGGCTCCTTCTAAGTATGGTCAGCCTACCATTACCGAAGCTATCGCCGTTATCGATGAGAACAAGCAGTCCGCTATTACAGTGACCATGAATACGAAGTTGTCCCCGGAGACAATGAATGCCCTTAATGCCCAGGCTGCGGCCAATGCGGGTCGTGATCTCGGTGTCGGTGCCAAGGTTGACCCTGCAACCACTAATTTTGCCATGGTTGTAAGCCGCAAGGTGAATGGCGTCGAGGTGATTTACGGTGTGCTTCTCACTGGAGTGACCGAAGAACCGGGTGTCAATGGCGAAATTTCGTATAAGTTCAACGGCGTGCTTGTCGACGAGAACGGAAATGTTGTGGGTAACGTCCATAATGGCGATGGCCTGGCCTTTAACTACAATGGTGTCCAGGATAGTGACAACATGGTTTATCCTTATTGGAATACCCATGCTATCGATATCGTCTCTGTTTCCGGCAAGAAGGTCGAGGGTTACCCCGAAGAATGGGCTAGAGTGATGCTCACTATCGACTACGAAGAAAGCGTGGCTCCCCAGGATAAGGCAATTACCCGTCCTGACTTCACGGCTCAGTCCCAGAAGTTGACTGCTGTTGCTGGAAGCAACGGACTGCCCAATGACGCAACCGGTGAATTGAAGATTGTCCCTGTTACGGAAGAACTTCTGCAGAAGCTCGGTGCAGACGGTGACCCGGCCCATATTCCGGCCAACCTGCAGAAGATGCTGGTGGACGACCCGGCTGCGGGCACCTATGCCACCTATGCTGCCAAGAATGGCCTTGGCGATCCGAGTGCCTCCCTGTGTTACCATGAGGCCGGTACAGTTGATCCTTGCATCACCTTCAATTTCTTGGTGCTGCAACCCTTCCGTATCAATGTGCGCGTATTTGACCACATGGGTCATTTCGTAAGCCAGTATACCAAGAGCATGAATGCTGATCAGTTCAATGCGGCTCTGGGTGCTGCTAGCGGAACCTGCACCAACGCTGAGGGTGAAGCCTCTTCTACGATGTACGGTAACGGCGTGATGCTGGTGGCCATGAAAATGTACCCTGTTGCTCAGAACGGCAGAAAGTTGGGAACAGGTCCCTATATCTATCAGGTGACCATTGTTCGTGAAGGCGGTACCTACTGCGTGATGCAGAGTGGTCAGCCCAGCGAATCTGAGTTCCTGTACACCCGTACTTCCGAGACGGTTACCCGCGGCTACCACAGGACGAAGCCTAAGTAGTCTTGAACCGTTCAAGAACTTAAAGAAAGACTCCGCGAAACCGCGGGGTCTTTTTTATGACGACTGTTCGCGCTAAAGCCGTGAGAAATTTCTCTGGCCAGCGCTCACTTTCGCCTCCGCTATTGATTGATATCAGTGGTCCCGGCTTGGATATAAGAAAAAAACTCCGCGCGGTTGCGCAGAGTTTAATTTCGCAAATAGTCGGAAGTCGAATTAGCGCCTTCTTTCGGCCATCTCTTTCTTCAGGATGTCCATGACGGCGCCCAGGTCTGCCGGGGCCTTGAACACGGGGTTCGCGAACTTGGAGCAGATGTTTTCGAGCTTCTTTTCGTGGTAGCCGACCTTGAATTCGGTGAACTTGAGGCCGTGTGCCGTGCTGATGACGACCACGTTTTCTTCCTTGTCGATTTTGCCTGCGGCTACCAGCTTTTCGAGGGCGCCGAGGGCCACGCCGGTGTGCGGGCAGCAGTAGAGACCGATGCGGTCGCCGCGGTGGGCGGCATTGGCAAGTTCTTCTTCGGTGACGCTCACGACCATGCCGTTCGTCTTCTGGATGGCGCGCACCGCCTTCGGGTAGCTGACCGGGTTGCCGATTTGGATGGCAGAGGCGAGAGTCTTCTTCGCCTGCATGGGAACCAGCTTGTCGAAGCCGCGTTCGTAAGCCTGGAAGAACGGGTTGGCGTTTTCGGCCTGAGCCACGATGATGCGCGGGATGCGGTCGATAAGGCCCATGGCCTTGCAGTCTTCGAAACCCTTGGCCAGAGCGCTCACGTTGCCGAGGTTTCCGCCCGGGATAATCACGGTGTCGGGCACCTTCCAGCCCATTTCCTGGCAGATTTCCGGAGAAATCGTCTTCTGGCCTTCCACGCGGAGGCTGTTCATGGAGTTGGCAAGATAAATGCGGTTGTCGGCAGTGACCTGCTGAACAATCTTCATGCAACCGTCAAAGTCGGTGTCGAGGGCGAGCACGATGCTGCCGTTAGAAATTGGCTGGATCAGCTGGGCCACGCTGGTCTTGCCGGCGGGCAAAAAGACAATGCTCGGGATACCGGCCTTGGCGCAGTAGGCGCTCAAGGCTGCCGAGGTGTCGCCGGTAGAGGCGCAGGCCACGGCGTCAATTTCGTGAATCTTCTTCTTGATGATGTGGTTCACCTGGCTCACGAGAACCGTCATGCCCAGGTCCTTGAAAGAACCCGTGTGGGAGTTACCACAGAGTTTCACCTTCAGGCTTTTGATGCCCATTTCTTTTGCCAGCGGGGCCGCGTCAAACAGCGGGCTCCAGCCTTCGCGCATGGTCACGATGTCTTCGATGGGCATGTCGGGAAGCACCATTTCGCGCTTGCTCCAGATACCGCTCATGTCGGCCGGTTCAAAGCTCATGCGGCGTTCGGCGAAGAGCTTCTTCCATTCGTCGGGGCTCTTGCTGGCGAGAGCTGCACGGTCATGTTCGACTTCCAGCAGGCTTCCGTCCACCTTGCTGCGGTAAATGACGTCGGTCAGCGGGTAGGTATCGTCCCCGTTGATGTTCCTAAAATGAGCGTTGAATTGGGCCATAATGTCCTCTTGTTTTTACGGCTCAAATATAGTAAAAAGGGGCTATTTTTCTATATTATATCCGTAATTTATGAATTTGACCTGGAGACCAGGGTGAAAAAGATTTTATTTGTTTTTTTGACTTTGCTTGCATTTGCCTTGTCTGCGTGTATTTTTGATTCCGATGAGACGGTCATGGCGGGGTGGCTTTCGGATCAGGGGATTCCCAGCGGTTACAAGGTGCAGACCCTAAGTGTTGGGGACTTGACACCGGTTTCGTCGGAGGTATTCCTGGATTCGGCCCCGAAACTTGCAAATGACAGGGCTGTTCTTGGAAAAACGGCGAATATATCCCATGACCTGGTTTTCGACATTGCTTTTTACGATTCCGTGTTCCTTGCGGACCTCCAGAAGTCGGATTCCGCATCGGCTTACCTGGTCCTGTACACCCTGAAGCCTTTCTATTCGTCTAAGACGTTTCCTGCAGATTCATTGCCCCTGGAAGAGGACTTGACCCTAACGGTTAGTTGGAAGTTGGATAAGGGGCCGTCTAAGTCCTTTGTGGACAGTATTGCCAGGATTTCCGATTCCCTGTGGCTTTCGGGCCTGGCCAAGTGGAAGCCTGACACCTCTGCGGATACCACGGTCTCCCTATCCATTTCGGCGAAGGATACCGTTCTCAGGATAGGAATTCCTTCTGGACTTGTTTCTGCCATGAAGGGCCTTACTAGGGCCTGTCGTTTGCAGCTTCGCCTTTCGGCCCCCGAGGCTTCCAGGGCGTACCGCTTCTATGGTGCGGGGACCGCCTATTACCCGAAGCTCTGGGTGACCCTTCCCGAAGACAAGACTTACAGCGAATACGATCCCTTCCGCATGGCTCATATCATTTCTAATAAGGAAACTTGCACCGATTGTGCCGTGCTGCATGGCGGTGTCTACGATTCCCTGGTGGTGGAGTACGAAAGCGCTCCCATCATGAAGGCTTTGTCCGATTTTTATGGTGACGAATTTCCCTATGCGGAGAGCAATGGCGACGACGTCCGCCAGACGGTGGTCCTTGCCCAGATGACGTTCTCCAGGGATGACAGCCAGGGGACAAACGAGCTGGGCCTGCCTATCCAGGTTGTGGTGGGTTCCTATGTGGATAAGGATGGGGAAAGCGAGCGCCAGATGGAAGCCTATAAGCTGAATAAGAAGTTGATTGCAAGCAAGGGCCACCCCAATATGGTATTTTATGATGGAGATTCCCTTACCTTGCAGGTGACATACGGCCTTCGGGACTTTATCAACCGAGCCCGTGATGGCCGAACCTTCAAGATGATGATGCGCCTAGGCTATCCTGTGCTTCAGGACAAGGATTCTACCTATTCGGACCATACGGTCGGTAAGGATACTTCTTACGTGTTCTTCTCCCATTTTGATCATGCCCGCTACGATTTCAGTTCTTCTATGAAGCAGCCCTCCACCCTGAAGCTCTGGCTTGCCAACAAGAGGGGGGATAAGTAATGAAAAAGATTATATTCGCCCTTCTTGCTTTTGCGGTCTGTAGTTCGGCCTCTATTATTGGTCTTGATGCTCTCGGCGAGGAACAGGTTGCCGGAGGTATGGCGTCTACGGCTGGCCGTGGTTATGCCGGTGGTGCAAAGACCGGAGATGCCGAAGGTATTTCCGTGTTGAACCCCGCCCGTAACGCCTTCGATACCAAGGTGGTCTTTAACGTCAACTTCTTGCTGGAAATGGTGGCTCTTGAAAAGCACGGTGATAACTTTGGCGTGAACAACATCACCATGCCCTCGTTCAACCTGTCGTTCCCTATGGGAAGCTTTGGAGCCATGGGCGTCGCCCTTTGGCAAAGCTATTCTTCCAATATCGACGAAGAGGTGAGTGAAGGCAACAATTCGGTAGAAACCACTATCGAATACCAGAGCAGCATCTATGAAATTGTCCCGAACTATACGTTCCGCCTGCCCGTTATTAGAAATTTCTCTGTGGGTGCATCGGCCCACGTGGTGATGGGAAATCTGACCCGCCGGATTTCCATGGGCCCCGATACGGATGAGCTTTCTTCTGACGACACCTGGGCGGTAAGCCGTACCGAGATATCGGATTACGTGGATGGAACATGGGAAATCAAGCACCATCCCGCTTACTACACGGCGGCCCTGCAGTACCGTGGACACCAGTCTTCGTTCTATTTCTCTTACACTACGCCCCACACGCTTCTGAACAAGCTGGACTACAATTTCCGCATGAGCGAATTGGACACCCTGGCTCCCACCAAGAAGTCCAGGGAAATCGAGGTGCCTGCCTTGCTTGCTGCAGGTATGAACTTCCGATTCATGAAGCGCAACAACGTGATGCTGGACATGGCCGCTCGTGGCTGGGATAAGGATATCGAGAATGTTGGTGGAAGTTTCAACATGGATCGTTCCACGGAAACCCAGAAGGACATGTTGGTGGCTCTTGGGTTCCAGCGTGACGGTAGTCCCTTGTTCTATGACCCGTACCTGGACCGTATTACCTACCGCTTGGGTGGCTGGTACAAGACGTGGTACGTGAAGGACGTCTATGAGCTGGGCGGTTCCCTAGGAGCCGGTTTCCCCCTGGGCCGTAAGGGAACCACACTGGACCTGTCTTTCCAGGGCGGCAAGCGCTTTGCCGATTCGGGCCGCGCATGGGAAGAACTCTTTTTCGGGTTCCGCATCGGCCTGATGGGTGTGGGAACCTGGGGTCAGAACCGCTGAGGATTTTTATAAAGGAGGCTGAAAATGGCTGTCAAGAAAACAACTGCTGTAGCAAAGAAGGCTGCCCCGAAGGCATCTGCCAAGACTGCGGCAAAAACTGTAGAGAAAAAGGTCGAAAAATCCGTGAAGACTGCGGCGACGAAGGCCAAGGTTGCCGTAGAGAAGGCGACCAAGCGTTCCAGTTCCATCAAGAAGGTGGCCGAAGCCGTGAAGGCGACCGCAAAGGCTATCGCCAAGGTGGCAAAGTCCGCTCCTAAGGCTTCTGAACAGACAGATGTGGCCAAGAACATTACCGCAAAGAAGGCCGTAAAGACCACCGCAAAGGCAAGCGAGAAAGTCTCTACCGTCAAGGCCTCCGCAAAGCCCGTGACCAAGACCGCCTCTTTGGCACAATCTTTTGACGCCGAATACCTGGTGCTTATGCAGAAGGACCCCAACTGGATGCAAGCCTTCTGGGATGTTTCTGAAGATCGCATCAAGCGCGCCCGCAAGGGGAAGGGCAAGCTGGTGCTCCGCCTGTTCAACATTTCCAGCGACTTGACCGTGAAGCGTAACAAGAAGCGCAAGTTCCACGATATCGAGGTTCCGGCCGATGCCCGCAGCTGGTATGTGGAGAACAAGGCTTCTGAAAAGACGGTAGCCGTGCTCGGCTTTGCCGCCGGCAAGAACTTTATGCCCCTGGTGGAGTCTGCTCCGGTCCAGGCTTACTCTACGGATGGCTCCGAAGTGAACCTGAACGACGCCTTTGTCCGCGCCTCCCTGGGTGGTGCAGGTCTTGGCGGTTTCGGCAGCTCCGGACTTTCCAGCATGTCTGCCAAGAATTGGCTTGAAAGCCTCTCCAGTTCTTCGGGTTCCATGTTCTCGGGTGCTCTTTCTAGCGCGGCTCTCAAGAGTAACAAGCTTGAATTGCCCAAGGATTCCGTGAACTACGGCAAGGACTTTTTCCTGTGGGTCAAGACCCGCCTGATTGTGTACGGTGGAACCCGCCCTGACGCTCACCTCCAGGTGCGCGGCGAACCGTTCCCGCTGAACCCGGATGGCACCTTCAGCTTTGAAGAGGACCTGCCCGATTCTACGAAGATTATCCCGGTGTTCGCTACCGACAAGGATGGCGATTTCCCGACGACGATTGTTCCTATCGTGGTGAAGCGCACTGAGTAGGCGCTGGCCCTAGCCTTCGAGGACAACTTGTCCGCTCCCGGCAAGATACACCTGCTGCTCCACGCCCATTTGCCTTTTGTGCGTGAGCC
>CACZII010000023.1 GCA_902781185.1 Fibrobacter succinogenes | reverse complement strand
CTCATGAAGCACCCCCGCATGAGCATGGAGGACCGTGCCAAGATTTTCCACCCCTTCGCGGCCCTCCGGGGCCATGCCGAAGCTCTCGATGAAACTGCCGAAAGGAAAGAGAATTCCGTCGCCAACGAATTTATTCTAGATGACCAGGAATTTTAAAAAGCCCCCGATGTATCGGGGGCTTCGCTTATACTTGCAGAATCCTGAGCTTATTTCAAGCGGATAGCCTTGACCATCTTCTGGCTGCCCTGACGGATGACCAGGAAGGCTGCTCCCTGGTAACTTGTTTCCAGGGAAACGCTGTTGGCACCGTGGCGGGCATCAAAGCTCTTGCTGGCAATCACCTGCCCCAGGCTGTTCATGAGGGCAACACTTGCGCGACCTGCGGTAGCCACATTGAAGTTTGCGGTAATGAGACCGGCTTGAATATGTACATCGACTCCTAGCGTACGCGCCTCTGCATAGAGGTGCTTTTCTGTTGTCTTGGTAGTGGTTTCACCGTAATCGATACGATCGGGACATTCGTTGGTGTTACCAGGTTCTTGGGCATAGATCATACCACGTCCACTACCGGCCAAGTATATACGGCTATATATGCAGGGGTCGCCTACAACCATGGTGAGCTCTCCGAAACGGTGATTGACATCGCCAATGTCCGTCCAGGTTGTTCCGTTGTCTTCAGAACGGTAGATGGAATTGACTGGGTTGCTCGTATTGGCCATGCCTACAGCATAGATAGCGGGGGAAGAGCCTTTTCCCTTGCCAAATCCGATATAGGCTGCGTAAGCTAGCCCATTAACCTTTGTAAAGGTGGTGCCTCCATCAGTGGAATGGTAAACGCCTTCTTTAGTAGTTCCAGTCCAGACGACACCTCCGATATTGATGCCCTGAACAGCCCAGAGGTCGCCCTCTGTGTTTGGATTGGCAAAGATTCGTGCCTTACTGTAAGCATAATCATCCAGTGTCGCCATTGTGCTATTCGCTGCGGTCCAGTTTTTGCCGCCATCGGTACTCTTGAAAAGTTTTCCTGCGCTGGCACTGTAGATGTAGAAGGTCTTTTCGGCCTTCTTATCGGATACTACATGAAATCCAGAAACATCGCTAGAGGTGATGCCGCTAGCCTTTGTCCAGCTAGCCCCGTCATTGGTGGAGTAATAAACGCCATTACCTGCCATATTCCAAACGATGGTGGATCCGTCAGCAGAAATAGCTGCGAAATTGTCTTCATTGGTGTAGGTGTTGGAACCTGCATATTGATTTACGGTCCATGTGGGGAGTGTACTTTGGTCAGTTGTGAACTGCTTCCATGTTTTGCCACCATCGGTAGAAACGGCGCCCAAGCCCTTGGTGGCTTCCTTGTAGATGCGGATCATCTTTTCCGGCATAAGTCCGGCGTAGTCGATATCGTAATTGGTGCCGGCTTCAATCTGGTGCCTTTTTTCCATAGGCGAATCTAAATCGGTATGATAGTAACCGTCGATGTCGCCTACAACGCTTACGAGAGGGGCTCCTTTGGTGGTGCTCACATATCCGAGCGGAACGGTTTCCTCGATACCCTTGTCTGTAAATTTCCAAGTGGGCTTGGTGGCAGTGGCGTTATCGGTACTCCAGATGCCGTAACCTGTTCCGAAAATCACATTGTCCGGATTTTTAGGGTTGATTCCCAGTGCAGAAACCCAGTGGGGATTGCTGGTGGCGTTGCTATGGGCAGATGCAGCGTCAAAGGTGCTGTTGCGCATGATTTCACTCCAAGTGGAGCCGCCATCTTTGGTGTAATAGATGTATTCGTGGGGGACAAAATCCGAAGAACTCGGGCCGCCGCTACTTCCACCCCAGCAGTTTGACGTAGACACGGCTGCAGTTTTGCCGTCTCCGATGCTAGAAACGCCGACGAAACCGACGGATTTGCCACCGCAAGAGGCTGGCATGTTCATTTCTTGGATTGCACCCGTAGAAATGGTGAATTTATGGACATGGCCACCGCTAGAGGTACCTTGGTCCAAGGGCTTCGTGTCATTGCTGGTAATCCAGATGACATCATCAGCAATGGACATTTGGTAAATAGTTTTGGTAAACGAAGATGCCACCTGCGTAAACGTTGATCCATCAGTACTCTTGTAAAGGCCGCCTGCGTATGGGGCTGCATACACATTTCCCTTGGAATCGATTGCCACGGCGCTGATTCCATCGGTATTTGAAAAACCGGCGATGGTTGTCCAAGTTTGACCGCTATTGGTACTTTTCAGAAGGCCGTTCTGGTTGGTGCCTAGATAGACGGTAGTTCCCTTGACTGCTAGACGGTTGCCCATGCCGCGTCCATCACCATTGCCGCCAAGGCAGATGGAACCGTCGTTTGTTAATTTGGCAGATGCCGTCCCTGAAACAGTCTTGGAATTCAGGGGGTATTTTGTCCACGATTTGCCTCCGTCAGTCGAACGGAAAACGGAACCTTCGGAACACCAGCTGACATCGGTGTAGAGCCCACCGGTCGTATAGACATTCTTGTCATCGGTAATGTCGATGGCTAAGGCGATGGAACCCATGTCGTTACCACTGGTAAAGGAATCGTTTAGCGGAATCCATTCAGAAGCGGTTGCATCCCAGAGGTAGGCTCCACCCACGTCGGTGCGGATGTAGGCTTGACCTGCAGAGTTGAACGTGACTCCGGGTACATAGCCGCCACCCCAGTTTTGTATGCTTTTATAGACGTAGGCTGCCTGGGCAAGAGAGCCGCTGGCCACAATGGCCAATCCAAACACGGCGGTCTTTTTCAAGATATTCATACTCAATCCTTTTTTGTTGTTATCCCGTGGTAAATATAACTTGAACCGGCGAAAAGCCGTAGACTGGTTTTGTTTACATTGTGGACATATTGTCCAAAAATGCCGTTTCGTAAGAATAAGGTAAGCTATTGCCTGCCTTTATATTCTGCAATGACCATGCCAAAGACGATGGCGGCGGCACCTGCCCAGGCTATGGGAGTGATTCGTTCCCCGATGGTAATCATGGCGGTGATGATGGTTATTAGGGGCAGGGCATAGATGTAGTTGCTGGCAAGAACTGTGCCTAGTTTTTCAAGAACGGTGTTCCACACCACGTAGCCCAATAGCGACGAGAATATGGCGAGACTCAAAAAGTTAAACGCCACTACGGGTTCGGCGAAGTTTTCCCAGGGAATGAAACTCCCTTGCAGGTGTTCTACCGCCATGAGAGGGATGGAACTGACAATGCTGTAGAAAAAGATTTTTCGTGTAATGAACAAGGTGCTGTACCGCGCCTTGAAGGGCTTGAGGCTCAGGGAGTAGATGGTCCAGAGGATGGCCGCCGCAAAGGCCAGAAAATCCCCCAGGGGTGAAAGCTTCAATATGAACTTACCGTTGAGGACCACCAGTACCATCCCTACGAAGGTCAGCATGGAACCCAGTATTTGTCTGGACTTGAGCCGTTCGCTTTTGAACAGGAGCCCTCCAAAAATCATGATGAGCAGCGGGTTGGTACAGACGATGAGGGATACGTTAGAAGAAGGCGACAGGGTGAGGGCCGTATTTTCCGCCCAAAAGTACAGCGTACCGCCGGTGATGCCGCTAATGAACAGCAAAAACTCGTCCTTGAAGTTTTGCGCCAGGATTTTCTTGTGGTTTATGGCCAGCAACAGCAGGTAGGTGAACACGAACCGGATAAAGAACACCTGTACCGCCGAAAAACCGTGGGTCAGCAGGACCTTGGTACTCACAAAGCTCGTGCCCCAGAAGATTACGGTGGCAACGGCCAATATGTGCCAGATGGCGGTGCTGTTTTTCATCGCGAGAAATGTAGAAAAACAAAACAATTCCTATATTCCTCATGTATAACCCGGAGTTTTATCATGGAAATCAAATGGCTTAATCCCGATGCAAAATTTGACCGCCTGGTTTTGGCAGGCGATATTGGTGGCACCAACACGAACCTTGGCCTGGTGGGCTACAAGGACGGCAAGTTCACGCTGATCCTTGAGACAGTGTGCCCTTCCAAGGATATCGATGGTCTCGAAGCCCCCATCCGCGAGACACTTCGGATTGCGGCAGAGAACAACGCCGACCTTAAGCCCAGTCACGTGTGCATTAGTGCCGCGGGCCCGGTGGCAAACAACAAGTGCGTCATGACTAACCTCCCCTGGAGCGTGGACGGCGACGCCCTTAGTGCTGCAACGGGAATCCCGACCCTTGTCATCAACGACTTCATGGCCATTAGCTACGGCATCCCGACTCTCGACGTGGACGACCCCAAGCAGATTTTCAAGCTGACCCATACTGACGGCAGCCAGCCCGTCCCGCAGAAGGCCACCAAGGCGGTCATTGGCCCGGGTACCGGCATGGGCGTTGGCTTCCTTGCCTTTGACGGCGAGAAGTACATCCCCGCTTCTTCGGAAGGCGGACACTCTACCTTCGCCCCCTTCGACAAGGATTCCCAGGAATTCCACGACTACATGGAAAAGAAGATCGGCACGGTCCCTGGCGTGGAACCGCTGGTCTCCGGCATGGGACTCCGCAACATGTACGAATGGTGGAAGGAGACCCGCGGCGTTCCCGATAACGAAGCTTTCAAGAAGATCGAAGAGACCGAACCCAACGATCGCCCCAAGTACATCAGCCGCGCCAGCGACACCGACCCGGTGGCTGCTGAAATGATGCGCCTGTTCGTGAAGATGCTGGCCCGCTTTGCAAGCGATGCCGCAACGCTGTTTTTGCCTCTCGGCGGTTTCTACCTGGCCGGCGGTACGGTGCAGAAGGACCTGCGCTGGCTTGAGCGCGACAACCTGTTCATGAAGTACTTCGAGAAGAACTACAATCCGAACATCCGTCCGCTTTTGAACAAGATTCCGGTGTACATCATCAAGGATTACAGCATCAGCCTTTATGGTGCTGCCAACGCCAGCCTCAACTTGCAGAAGTAAAAGCAGCCCAATATGCTTTTTTCTGAACTCCCTCTGGCAAACCCCTTGCAGCGAGCGATACGTGCTGTAGGTTACAAACAGCCCACTCCTATTCAGGAACAGTCTATCCCCAGTTTGCTCGAGGGCAAGGACCTGCTTGGAATCGCCCAGACGGGAACGGGAAAGACGGCGGCATTCGCCCTGCCGATTTTGCAGTTGCTCTTGGATTCTGGAAAGTTCCGTGCGCCCAAGACTTGCCGGGCCCTGATTCTGCTCCCCACCCGCGAGCTTGCCATCCAGGTGGCAGATTGTTTTAAGCAGTACGCCCAGTTTACGGCTATTTCTACCACCTGCATCTTTGGCGGTGTAGGGGATGCTTCCCAAAAGAACAGCCTGATTCGTGGCGTAGATGTGCTTGTGGCCACGCCGGGCCGCCTGCTGGACCTTATCGGACAAAAAGCGGTTTCTCTGAAGGCCTTGGAATTCTTTGTGCTGGACGAGGCCGACCGTATGCTGGACATGGGATTTATCCATGATATCCGCAAGGTGGTGGCTCTGCTCCCGCAAAAGCGCCAGAACCTGTTCTTTAGCGCCACCATGCCTGACGACATTACCAAGCTGGCCGCCACCATTCTGCGTCCGAACCCGGTGAGGGTGGAGGTTGCGCTTCAGAGTACGCCCATTGAGCGAATCCGTCAGGAATTGTATCGTATTGATAAGTGCCGGAAGGGCGCTCTCCTGAAGGAACTTTTGCTTGAACACCCTGAGATGAAAAAGGTGCTGGTGTTCAGTCGCACCAAGCACGGTGCCGACAAGGTTACTCGCGTACTGGAAAAGGCGGGCGTCAAGTGTGCCGCCATTCACGGCAACAAGAGCCAGACCCGTAGGCAAGAGGCCTTAAAGAATTTTAAGGAGGAGAAGATTCGCGTATTGGTGGCTACCGACATCGCCGCCCGCGGCATCGATGTGGATGACGTCTCCCATGTGTTCAACTACGACCTGCCCGATGTTCCCGAGACTTTCGTGCACCGTATTGGCCGTACGGCTCGCGCCGGCAAGGACGGCATTGCCATCTCGTTCTGCGCTCCAGACGAAGAGCAGGACTTGCGCGCTATCGAGAAGCTGACTAAGATAAAGATCCCCGAAGGGGACAAGGCTATATTCGAGAAGTTGCCACCCCCGCAGAAGGAGACTCCCGAAAGCGAGATGCGCAATGCCCGCGGTCGCTTCCACCAGCAGTCGCGTCAGCCGAAAAAAGAAGCTCGCTCATCGAAAAATGAAGCCAGACCCGAAAATCGCGGTGGCTCTAGCCCGCCGAAAAAAGCGCTGAACCAGCCAGCTCCGCAGCAGAAATCCGAACAGCCCCCAAAGCCGGGCCACCATAAGCGCCACCGTAACCGCCCCGGCTCTCGTGCCCGCCGCCGTATGCGGGAATCGGGCGATATTCCAAATTAGAATAATGCAGTTTGATAGCTCTAGAATGTGACAAAGTGCGTATTTTTTAGTCATTGCCGCGTTTTTCTGTGCTTTTTTGATTATTTTAAATTCAAATGTTGCTGCAGTGTCATACATTGCAGGTGTGTTACGATACGAAAAAGGAGTGGTTTATGCAGAAAACCTCTTGTTCGCTGACAACAGTTTTTGCCCTGCTGTTTTTTGTGGTAGGAGTAGGTGCATCTTTTGCTGCATGGGATGGAACAGCCAAGACAAAGCCATCAACAGAAAAAATAGATGGTAAAGACTTCTTCCTTATCGAGAACGAAGCCAATTTGGCTTGGTTCAGGGATTCTGTAAATTCAGTTTCTGGGACAATTAAGATTAATGCCAAGCTGATGGCGTCCCTGGATATGGGACACAAGCTCTTTATGCCCATTGCCTCCGGTTCTGGGGCCATCAAGTTCGGCGGAATCTTCGATGGAAACAATCAAACCATTTCTAATCTGTATTTAAATTCGGATGAACTAGGAGAGATTCCCAATGAATTCTGCCCTAAGCAATACCCGAAGTGCAATGCGCAGAATGTAGGCTTTATCGGTGTCCTCGAAGGGGGAACTGTCAAGAACCTGAATCTGGAAAATGTGGATATTTTGGCATCGACCAACAAGGGCGTATCTGGTGGTAAAGACAATCCTATTTCGGTTGGACCGGTGGTAGGCTACCAAAGAACAGGGTTTGTCGAGAATTGCTTTGCGTCGGGTGATATCCTTACCAGTGGTAAGGGAAATAGCATTGGTGGTCTTGTGGGCAACTCATGGAAAGAGAGTATCAAGAACAGCTTGAGTACGGTTAATGTCTGGGTAAGTGGTGATGACTCTTATGTAGGTGGAGTTGTTGGTTCTATCCGTGAAGGCGATGGAGTCGCTGGGAATGTTACTATTGAGGCCTGTGTATATGATGGAAGTATCATCATCAATAGCGGAAACGGGACGGCTGGAGGCGTTGTGGGCTTTTATGAAAAGGGTGCGCTATCTGTTTCTAGGTCTTATTACGATACGGATATCATTGATGTCGGTCTAGGAAAGAAGACGGATTCATTGGAAATGGTCGGCTCCATTTCCAGCGCCAAGAATCTCAATATGGGTAAAGTGGTTTGCGACCTAAATGGTGGCACATGGGATAGTAATGCGGGTACGTGCAGTGCACAGGGGATATGGAGTGTCGGTGCATCTCACATTGCTCTTCGTGGGGTCTCTCAAGATGCCGATGGCAACATTGTCTATGCAATCACCTTCGATGCCAACGGGGGCGAGTTCCAGAGTGGAGCCAAGTCCACTAAGTTCCTTAAGGCGGGTGATCTGATTACTGCTGACGAAATATCGACTCCTGTTCGTGGCGATACGGTTTTTGGCGGCTGGGCGCTCTCTTCTGATGCGACAGGGCCTGCTGAGAATTTTGGAACTGTAAGTGGGCCGGATACGATTTTTGCCTACTGGAAAACCATGTACGAAGTAACTTTCGATGCTACGACTAGGGGTGTCTTTGATGCAGATGGAGATGCTCCGTCGAATATAAGGAAAAAATTGGTTGCTGAAGGTGAGGCTATTGATGTGGATGGAATTGGGGTACCGCAGTATGCCAATGATGGAACCACCTATTTCTTTGCTGGTTGGCGTGCTTCTGAAGACGATGAACAGGCCTTGGACAATCTAGGAACGGCTTCGGGCCCCACTACGTTCTATGCGCTTTGGGTTTTGGCTCCCACGTATACGGTGACCTTCAATACCCACGGGTTCGGTACCACAGTGGTCTATGTCCAGGAAACTGCGGAGAAGGATCAGAAGGTGGCTCGCCCAGATGATCCTGTTGCCGATGGCCGTGAATTTGCAGGCTGGTTTGAAAGTGAAAATGCCACCGAACCATTTAGCTTTGATAGTACGGTCATAGAGGATAACTTGGAACTTCATGCCAAGTGGAAACTAGTGAATTACACTATTACCTATAAAGTGGGTAGCGGAAAGAACAATTCAGGTAATCCCAGTTCCTACAACATCGAAAGTGACGATATCAAGTTGAAGATTCCCACACAGACAGGGTTCTCGTTTGATGGTTGGTATTACGATAGTGACCTTACCAACGTGGCGACTCAAATTTCGAAGGGCACTACAGGCGACAAGACGTTCTACGCCAAGTGGAAAAAGAAAACCTACACGATTACCTATATGGCCGGAAGCTACGGCGCGGAGGTTATTCCCGCTGAAACTAAGGCATATGGTGAATCTATCAAGTTGAAGGGCGCTGTATACACTCGTGCGAATTATATCCAGAAGGGCTGGGCTACTGAGAACGGCGGTAAGAAGGTTTATGACCTGGGCGCAACCTATACTACAGACAAGTCCCTGATGCTTTATCCCTACTGGGAAGCTGACCCTGCGTCTATTCGCTATGGCGCGACAAGTCGTCTAGGCTCGTTCTCTGTGGCTGTCCAGGGCCGCACCTTAGATATTTTCGGTGCGAAGTCGGGCGCAAGCTGGGCCGTCTACGACATGCAGGGCAGCTTGGTTGCTCGGGGTATTGTCGGGAGTGGCTCTAGCCGCGTAGAGATCCAAAAGGCCGGTAGCTACATTGTCCGTATGGATGGCCAGTTCCGCACGGTGCGTATCCGCTAGGATTTTTTCCGGCTCATCCAGCTGAGCACCAGGTTTTGCCAAACGACGTAGCAGGTGGGGGCGAGAGCCACCACCGGGCCTGCGTATAGTGTGGAAATCCAGATGACCAGCGTGGTGTTCTTTTGCCCCATGCTCTGGGAGCCTTCGATAGGCCTGCGGTTCCTTTCGCAGAACCAACCCAGCCAGAACAGCAAAATGCAGAGTGCCAATGAGATTCCTGCCATCCAGGGGAGCTTTCCGCTGTTCCATAAATCCCAGAATCCCATTGCACGAATGTCAAAACTGGCTTTGGATAAAATGACGAACACGGAGAAGGTCCATACCACCATGGTGTACTTCTGGAATTTTGAAGCCTTGTCGGCCAGCTCCGGGTAGAAGGCCCTAAGCCCAAGCGCAAAGGCCAGCGGGATGCTGATGATGGGCTGGATGGAATTGAAAATCTTCAGGGCTATTTCGGAAAGGCTTGCCTCGGCGCCTGTCAGGTATCCAAAAATCAACGGGATGGAAAAGCAGGCAATCAGGTTTCCGCTCAAAAATATC
The DNA here is from genome assembly GCA_902781185.1 of Fibrobacter succinogenes. Lineage (GTDB taxonomy): Bacteria > Fibrobacterota > Fibrobacteria > Fibrobacterales > Fibrobacteraceae > Fibrobacter > Fibrobacter succinogenes_G. The sequence goes on along the minus strand of CACZII010000023.1, from coordinate 4,902 downwards.
TTCAGGGCAAGGGATGCCGAGCCGCCCAACATCTTGGCCATAGCTGGGGCCGCGTTTGCTGGTGGGCACAGTGCTATGATGGCACCGCCCAAAAGCACTTCTCGCGGGAGTCCGAATGCCGTGACCGCCGCCCACAAAAGCCCAATGAGAATTAGGCTTACGATAAAGGCACGGATTTCAATCTTGAAGGTGTAGCCGTGGGTCTGTGGCGGGATTTTTGTCACGAAGGTGAGGAACATCATTATCCCGATAAGAAACGGCATCAGGGGCGACAGAAAATGCGCCTGGGGGAACAAAATACCGAGCAATATGGCTATAGGCATCAATATGGCGCGCAAGTTCTTCATAACGGCCCCAAATGTAGAAACTTAGGGGCTAGGTAGTATTGCTATATTTGCGGTCATGTTGCGCTCCAAGTACCAGGGCTCCCGTTTTTCTGAGAGTCCCGTAGTCAAGAAGAAGCAGAATAACCCCATCACGCTGGTGGTGCTGGGTTACTTGCTGCTGATTGTGGTGGGGGCGATTCTTTTGTGCTTGCCTGTTTCGCTGAACCACCCGATTTCCTTTTTGGAGGCCCTTTTTACCTCGACTTCAGCGGTCTGTGTGACAGGCCTTTCTGTGCTGGATATCAGTAGCACATTCTCTCATTTTGGGGACTGGGTCCTGTTGGTGCTGATGCAGCTGGGCGGTCTTGGAATCATGACGGTGTCTACCACCTTGATTCTATTGGCTGGCATGCATCCTGGCTTTAACCACCAGTCCGTGCTGCTTTCGGCCTTTTCTCAAGAAGGAAACATCGACCCGGCAAAAATATTGAAGGCGGTGTTGCCCTTTACTTTTATTCTTGAACTTATTGGTGCTGCGGTCTATTTTACCCAGTTTTCGGGGACAAGGCTTTATGACCGTATCTTCGTCTCGGTTTTCCAGGCGGTCAGCTCCTTCTGCAACGTAGGCTTTACCCTTTTCCCGGATTCCCTGGTGCAGTTCCAGCTGAATCCGATTGTGAACGTGTCCACCTGCGTGCTTGCCCTGGCCGGTGGTTTTGGCTTTTTGGCGGTCACGGAACTGCGGTACCTGTTTGACTTCAAGCAGCACAAGGTCCGCAAGATTTCGCTCCATACCCACATTGCCACTGTCGGTACCCTGTTCGTGGTGGTGGCCAGCGTGTTGGTGTTCTGCCTTACGGAATGGAGCAATGTCCTTGGTGACTTGAGTATCGGCCAGAAACTGGAAACCACCTTGTTCATGGCCTTTACCAGCCGTACGGCGGGCCTGAATACGGTAGATGTGTCGGGCCTTTGCGCCAGTTCGCTGTTCTTCTTTATTGTCATCATGTTCATCGGGGCGAATCCCGGAAGCTGCGGTGGTGGTGTCAAGGTGACTACGGCGGCGGTAATCGGTCTTTTGGGCTTCAACCGCTTGCTGGGTCGCGAAAAGACCCAGGTCCTTGGACGGACCATTCCGGAAACCACGGTGGATAAGGCGGTCCGGATTTTCGTGGTGGCTATCGTGGTCATTGTGCTTGCGACCTTGCTGCTCCTCTGTACCGAAATCCCCGGCGGGGTTTCCGGCGCTGGCCAGTCTTCTTTCTTGAAGGTCCTGTTCGAGGTGGTGAGCGCCTACAGTACCTGCGGGCTTTCCATGGGGCTTACCGGTGAACTTTCTACTGTGGGCCGCGTGGTAATCTGCTGTGTGATGTTTATTGGCCGTATGGGCCCCCTCTTCTTGATTTCTGCCGTGGCTGGACGGGTCCAGAATACCACCTGGTTTGCCGAAGAAGACATCATGGTGGGCTAACTTCAGTTTTAAAGTGTGTAATGTGGAATGTGTAATGAATAATTTCACACCCCACACCTCACATTACACATTGCTAGACGTCTATTTACTACATTATAAAACATGGCTTCTAAACAATTTGTAATTATCGGGCTCGGGAACTCGGCCATCTTTTTGGCCAAGCACCTGACATCCCTGGGTCACGACGTGATGGTTATCGACTGCCACCCCGACAAGGTGCAGGACATTTCTAGTTCTGTATCTCAGGCTATTGTGGCGGACAGCACCCGAATCAAGCAACTTGCTTCTATCCCCCTGAACAAGGCGGATTCCGTAATCGTGTGTATCGGCGAGAACCTGCAGGCCTCTCTCCTTACGGTGCTGAACCTGAAGGAGCTGGGCGTAAAGCATATCATTGCCAAGTCCAGCAGTGCCGCCCATACCAGTATTCTGGAAAAGCTTGGGGTCTCTGACATCTTCCACCCCGAGAGGGACTCCGCTATCAGCCTTGCTGAGCGGCTCAACCGCCCCAATATGTTGGACTTTTTGCCCTTCATGGAGGGCTTCTCCATTATCGAGATCGTCTGCCCCGAGAAGTTCCAGGGCAAGACCCTTAAGGATTTGTCCTTGACCCACAAGTACGGCATCCAGGTGATTGCTATCCGCGACCCGCTGGAGTCCGTGCCCAAGATCGGTAACATCGCCGACTACGTGCTCAAGGAAAACGATGTGCTGTTCTTGATAGGCCCCAACGACGCCCTGGACAGCTTCAAGGCGTAATGCGGGCATAGCCCTAAGTTTTCACATCAGACCCGCCCAGGGCGGAGAGGAGACATAATATGAAGGTATGGGTATGTAAAGTTTGTGGCTACGTGCACATGGGTCCGGAAGCTCCGGACGAATGCCCCCAGTGCAAGGCCCCCAAGAGCAAGTTCTTCGAGAAGGTGGAACAGCCTGCTGGTGGCAAGATTGTCTGGGCCGACGAGCACAAGATTGGCGTGGCTCAGGGGCTGGACGCCGAGGTGGTCCAGGGCCTGAGGGAGAATTTTGCAGGGGAATGTACCGAGGTGGGTATGTACCTGGCTATGAGCCGCCAGGCCGACCGCGAAGGGTTCCCCGAAGTGGCTGAGGCCTACAAGCGAATCGCCTTTGAAGAGGCCGAGCACGCCGCCAAGTTCGCCGAACTGCTGGGCGAGGTGGTCTACCCCGACACCAAGAAGAACCTGGAACTCCGTGTGGCCGCCGAAGCTGGCGCTACCGAGGGTAAGCTCGCTTTGGCCAAGCGTGCCAAGGAGCTGGGCTACGACGCTATCCATGACACCGTCCACGAGATGTGCAAGGACGAGGCCCGTCACGGCTCCGCCTTCCAGGGCTTGCTGGGCCGCTACTTCAAGTAGTGAGGAAGCGGGATCGCCCGCTGTTTGTAAAAAGCAGAACGCAGGACCAAGGTCCTGCGTTCTTTATTTGAGATAGAATACTCTTGAAACTTAGTCCTTGAGGGTTGCCCAGTCCAGGACGCCCTTGCGGAACACGTAGAGGTAGCCCGCTTCCAGGATGACCAGGAATCCCAGCAACACCAGCAGGAGTTCCCAGCCGCCGGCCATGAACTGCACGGCCCAGGGGTAAAGGAACGCTACTTCCAGGTCGAACACCAGGAACAGCATGGCTACCAGGTAGTACTTGACGGGGTAACGCTCACCGGCAGTACCCGATACATGGGCCAGACCGCACTCATAGGATGTTCCCTTGATGGCGGTTCCCTTGATTTTACCCGGGTGCAGGAACCAGTTGGCTAGCAACAGGGCTGTCGGGATGCAAACGGCCATGATGACCAGGATGGTCACGGCGAAAGTAGTGTTAAATACCTCTACATTGCTCATAATGCCGAAAAGATAGTATAATTTTACGTGCTTTTTTAGGCTCCAGAGGTTATATTTAGGCTATGAGTGCATTGAAAACATGGATTCTGTTTGTTGCTGTGGTGTTTTGGGTCGTCGGGTGTTCCGATGATAGCAATCCACATGCTGTATCGATAGATGACATTGGCGATACTGGTTCTTCTGCAAGTTCTGGTGGCAGTTCCGGTTCTAAGTCGAATGGCTCGTCGGGTTCTGCCAAGCCCGGTTCCTCTGCTGCGCCTATCGTTATCAATGGTGGCAAGGATACCATCTACGTAGCCGACGCCGAGGGAAGCCTCTATTACAGTAGTGGCGTTTTCTGCTGGACAGAGGGCTGCGAAACAAAGTATGCAAGTGCGTCTTCTAACAAGTCCTCTTCTAGTACCGGTACCAAGCCTACGGGTTCTAGCAGTTCTACTGGCTCTCAACCCAAGTCTTCGTCTTCAAAACAGTCTTCCAGTTCTCAGGCGCCTACGGTTAGCGTGGATTCTCGTGCGCCTACGGTCGACAAGAATAATATGAAGCTCACGGATGTCAGAAACAATCAGACCTACAGCTTGCTCAAGATCGGCTCCGTATATTGGATGGAAAGCAATTTGACCTATAAGGCGAATACGGGTTACCAGTGCGGTTACCAGGTAGAGGTAGAGACTAAGCCCGGTCCTGATGCCACGAAGGAAACCGTGGATGTCTGCGATTACTATGGAACATACTACACCTACGAAGCGGCAAAGGTCGTTTGCCCCTCTGGGTGGCGCCTGCCTACGAAGGCCGAGGCCGAAGCCGCTATTGCTTCGATGGACAAGACGCCTAAGAAGGAACTGGATGACTGGTGGGTTCTTGGCGGTCGTTACAAGCAAGAAGACTCCAAGTGGCTGTTCGGAAACAATGGTAGCCAGGGTTACCTCTGGATTCAGAGGAGTGACGCTGGCGATGTGGTTTTGCAGGTTCAGGACTACGGCTCGTTCGAGAGCAAGTTCCTTACGACCGGTGCAGATGGACGAGCATACAACGTCCGCTGCGTGATGACGGAGTAGGCATTCTCTCAATAGTTGGTTATGTCATGCCCGGTTCGACCGGGCATTTCTCATATATGTGGTTAAGGTAAGATGTTTTATGCAAATATTTGCATAAATGCATTGACGGAATGAAAGGCCTTTTGCTATATTTAAAACCGATAACTAACAAGAGGCTTATCATATATGTCTAAAATCGAAACTCTTTGCAT
>CACZII010000022.1 GCA_902781185.1 Fibrobacter succinogenes | reverse complement strand
AGAAGGAGAAAAACTGTGACGGACATTCAAGAGAAAGTATCTGAATTGGGTCTTACCCTCCCCCAGTGCCCCACCCCACTGGCGGCCTATGTTCCCGCCACCCGCTACGGCGATACCATTGTGGTGTCTGGACAGTTGCCCTCCATCAATGGGGACTTTTCCAACTTCTGCGGCATGGTACCTACGGACATTTCCGTGGAAAAGGCTACAGAAGCGGCCCAAATTTGCCTATTGAACAACATCGCCGCCGCCATGACGCTCCTGGAAAGCGACGAAACACTGATGCTCGTACAAATGCAGGGTTTTGTGCAGTCCGCAAGTGACTTTCACGAACAGCCTGCCGTGCTGAACGGGGCCTCTGAACTGGCCGTGCGTATCTTGGGAGAGAACGGCAAGCACGCCCGCACCGCCGTGGGTGTTGCCGCACTACCGAAAAATGCAGCCGTAGAAATCAGCTGCACATTCCAGGCCATCCGCAAGGCCATTTCCTACAGCGGACGTTACCACTGGATAGAGAAGAAGTAATTAAATCAGTTCCTCAGGAGGAAGGTGGTCGGCACTTTCCGGTTCCTGGTAGCAGGTTTCGGGAACCTGAACCTGCATCTGGAAGTAAGCCCTGTGGGCCGCAATCACGCGTTCACGGGCAAATTCAGCGTTTTTCCATTCCCCAATCTGCACATCCTTGCCTTCCAGTTCCTTGTAGTTCTGGAAGAAGTTCTTGGTAATGCGCAGGAACATCTGGTCCACATCGCCAATGTCCTTGATGGGGCGGGGATTGAAGGTGGGAACGCCCAAAACCTTGTAGTCCTTCTTGCCACCGTCGGTCATGTCCAGGGCACCAATCACACGGCAAGTGCAGACCGTACCCGTCATCATGGAGGCGGGACTATAAATCAGCATGTCCAAGGCATCGCCATCGTCGGCCTTGGTACTGGGGATAAAGCCATAGGTGCAAGGATAGCTCATGGAACTGAGCAGGCAACGGTCCAGACGGAACACGTGCAGGCGCTCGTCATATTCGTACTTGAGGTTGGTGTCCTTGCCGATTTCCACCACGCAATCCACTTCGTAGGGGTACTTGCGTCCGATGGGGAGATCCAGATAGTTAATAGCCATTTATACTCCAAGGGGCCCACCTTGAGCCCAACTCTTGTTTCTTTCCAATTTTGTAACGCAAATTTAGCTTTTGTGCCGAAAATAGTCAAGCAAAGCTTTACCTACTTCTCCACCGAGAGGAGGTTACCTTGTCAAACAGGCCGAAGTAGAACACGGGTTCGCCCTTATCGGGGCTGTACCCCACCTCGAAACGGACACGATCCAAGGCAGGAATTACCAGATGGACTCCTCCATAGACGGCCCCCTCATAGTTTTCCCAGCCGGGGCGGCCCTTATCCCACAAAAGGCTTCCGTCCAGGCCGGCCACCAGTTGCACCCCATAGAAGAAGTTGATTCCCCAGAGGCATGCCGCATGGCGCTCCATCAGCACAAAACGCTCTTCCAGCGTAAGGAGGGCCTCATGAACGCCCAGGTAGTTGGAATCGGCCTCGTGACCACGGAAGGTGTTGGCACCGCCATGGTAGTAATAATCATAGCGTTCCACATCGCCCATACGGTAACGCACCAAGGCCGTGGCACCCGTCACGAAACGCCATACCGTGTAATAGGCACGGGCATCCGTCAAGAATTCGCGATAATTCTCGCCACCCATGCCGTCATCACAAGTCGCGCCATCATCTATTATATTACAGTCGAAATCGCGATCGTCACCCTCTCCCACATGGGTCAGCATATATTCAAAATAGACACCCTCACGACTATCCAACTTGCTGTCGCGAAAATCGAAGGCGAAACCAAAACCGACTTCAGGCAAGAAGGCGGCATCCTTCAACTCACGGCCGGCCACCGTCATTAGCAGGGACAAATGCGGAGTTACCCCGTAATCCAAATCCAGGTCCAAAAGCCAGCTATCATCCTGGAAGTCTCGAATCTCGTCGTAGCTATCGGTACGGAGAAACTCCAAATTCCAGCCCAGCGGAAGTCCAAACAGGTAGGGCGAACTTGCATAAAAGGCATATTCGTTGTTATCCAGGAGCGGGTCAGTAGAAGTGCGATACTGAACTTCGGCCCGGATATCTTCGCCAAGCACATTCAGATTCGCAAGGGCAAGACCGATCATAAGTCCGTCGCGGTCGGTCTTCTTGCCTGCGGGGGCGGGAATCCAGCGGAAGATTTCCTTAAAAGAGTATATCAATTCGGCCGACCTACACGATGCCGTTATGTCGGTGAACAAATCCAAGTCCTGCAGGCGACGCTTTTCGGTTTCGAACTTCTCGGCAGAGAAAGGCTCCCCTGCCTTGTTCAACAGTTCTCGCTGCACCACGCGATGGTTCGTATGCTCCAGGCCCTCAAACCGGATTACAGAAATAACCGTTCCTTCGGGGCAAGTCAACGAATCAGCAGGTTCGGCAAATGCAACAGCTGCAAGGGCAAGAACGCTGAGGAATATGGTTTTTAAGCCAATCATTGATGTAAATGTAGAATTATAAAGAGATCCCCGTTGGAGTTTATCCCGCACTTGGTGCGGGACGGGGATGACAATATAGGGGGCGGGAATGACTAATATTTCAGCCTTTTGCACCGTTTTCTGGGGTCAATGCGCTTCTGGATAGCCGTCAAGGCCCGCGTTAAAACCCAGGCAATAATAAAATAGATGATTGCCGTAGTGACCAGCGGGAAAAAAGCCTCGTAAGTGCGGCTACGGATAATGTCGGAGGCCTTGGTCAAATCGTGGATGGCAATGTAACCCACCACAGATGTCATCTTCACCAGAGAAATAAACTCACCCTGGTACACCGGCAAAAAATGTCTTGCCGCCTGGGGAACCACAATCTTGAAGAAGGCACGGGGTTTCGTGTAACCAAGGGCCAGAGCAGCCTCCATTTGCCCCCTGTCCACCGCCTCTATTCCCGTGCGCATCATCTCGGAAACGTAGGCCCCGAAGTTCATGCCAAACCCAATGATAGCTACCCAGACTCCGTCAAGACCTGTACGAGCAAACACCACATAGAACAGAATCATCAGAAGCACCACCATCGGCGTCCCCTGCAGAATACGGATATAGGTGATAGCGATGGCATCGGCCACCTTGTTCTTGGAAAGGCGCATCAGACAAATCAGGAATCCGAGAACAGTCCCGAAAACCGCAGATAGGATGGAAATGAAGATGGTGACCCCGATACCATTTGCCACCAATTTCCAGCGAGCTTCTCGAACGAAGGTCTTCTCAAAACTAAGCTTTAGGGAATCAAAAAATCCAAGGCTGTCTGTTGCAGCGGCATCGTCACCGGCATCTGGAGTTTTCACAACGACCACCGTACCACCATCAAACACAGGAGGCGAGAACAGCACCATCTCTTTGCGTTCCTCCGTAACGGTCATACCGCCGACAACAATATCCACTTGCCCAGACACCAGCGACGACATAACGGATTCAAACTTCATGTCCACAATCTGGAGTCCATAGCCATAGGCTTCACAGAAACGCACCACCCAGTCGATATCGTAACCTACTACCGCGTTATCCTTGATGTAGGCAAAGGGCGGATTCTCGGTATTAGTTCCCAAGCGAATGGTCCCGTTCTTGGCTTTCAGCTTGGACAGGTCGATTTTCTTGAGACTTTCATCCGAACCGAACCAGACCTTCTCCAAGTCCGTCTTCAGGCCCTTCTTGATGTTCTTCTCGATAAACTCTGCCATCTGGGCATTCAGTTTTTCGCCTTGCTCTGTCTTGGCAAAGGCAAAGGCATAATCCGCTTCGTCTAGTTTTTCATCTACAACAGAAATTCCCTTGACACTGGAAAGGAAAAGCCTTGCAACCGGCTCGTCCATAATCATAGCGTCCAGTTTGCCCGCCTTAACATGGTTCGCCATGTCGATATAAGCGTTGAAATACTGAACATCGGCTTTCGGGAAGTGCTCCTTTGAGATTCTATCAAAGACCGAACCCGATCCCACGCCAATCTTTTTGCCTGCATGGTTCAGTTTTTCAAAGACCTCGTCGGGATGCAGTGTGATTTCGGGCTTAGAATTCTCACCAAAAGCCTGTACCGCCATAACGCATTCAGAAACATAGATGGCGTTGGACTCATAGAAATGCTCGCTGATAGAGGGCATATCGCTCAAGGTAGAGGCCACAAAGTCATAGGTATTCGTCTCTAGCCCAAGCAACAGGGACTCAAAGGGAACATCATTTAGTTCAAGACCATAGCCGTATTCCTTGCAGAAACGGGCCATAAGATCCATCTCGTAGCCGACGATCTTTCCGTCCTTGATGTACTCAAAAGGCGCAGAAATGGCGCTAGTGCCCATCTTGAGGGTACGCTTGCCGGGTTGCGCCTTAGGGAACTCCACGACCTTCTTGGCCTCATCATTACCGAGCCACAGGCTGTCCAAGGCAGCCAGGGTGCCTTCCGCCCGCATTTTCTCGATGAACTCGTTCATTTCATCGCGAAGGGCCTTGCCTGCAGGGTTCATCGGGAAGGCCACCACAATGTTCAGCGGTTCAAAGCCCGCATGAATGTAAGCCAGATTCGGGACGCCCAGCGCCACATAACGAATAACGGGTTCATCGTTGATAAAGCCGTCCAACTTGCCTGTGGAAACCAGATACGCCATGTCGGGCGTAGAATTGTAGTACTCGATCTTTGCGCCTGGAAGCAGGCGGCGGGTTTCCTTGTCTACAAAGACAAATCCCGTCTGCATGCCAAGCCGCAATTTCGGATTTTTGTTCATGTCGGCAAGAGAATTGTACTTGAGCCTCTTGCTCCTAAACTGGGGCGGAACGTCTTTCAGCAGAGAATCCCTATTTTCGACCACGGCATCTTCAGCATCGCGATCTGACCCGACCATGATGGCGTTCGATTGTCCAACAGACTGAAGTTGGTCCTTTGATTCATTGCAACCGATAAGAATCAGGCAAAGCAGGAGTAAAAATCTTAAAATCATCGTCATTCCCTCCCTTTACCTAATACGCAGTTTCATGCAGTTCTTGCCATCTATGTATTCATGCTTGACATCGCTCGTGGCAAGTTCTACAACTCTTCGAGACACGTCATCTATATCATCCAGAGGATTCAGGGAATTACCGCCATACTCAATTTTAGCCGCAAGCCCCTCGTTCTCACCGGAATACTCCATTGCCAAGAGAATCTCCTCTGTATCGGGAATCTTGTAAACCAAGGACTGAGCCACAATTTCCTCGAAAACATAGAGCATGTTTCTGGACATTTTCCCAGAGATTTGGTTCTTCTCGGCAAAGTTATGCAAGCGGTTGACAATACCCACATAATCCATGGAGCCGCCAGAAAATTTTTCTTCGAATACCTTGAGACGCCTTATGAACTGACGAGTCTTCTCTTTTTGGGGATGCTCAAAAATCTGCTCCGGCGTACCCTCTTCGTAAATGACGCCTTCGTCCATGTAAAAAATGCGGGTGGAAATATCCCGTGCAAACTTCATCTCATGAGTGACTATGAGCATGGTAAGACCCTGCTTGGAGAGGTTCCTGATAACCGCAAGGACCTCCCCTACCATTGTCGGGTCTAGGGCGCTGGTGGGTTCGTCGAACAGTACGATTTCGGGATCCATGGCAAGGGTACGAGCGATAGCTGCACGCTGTTTTTGTCCGCCGGAAAGTTCTTCGGGCAGGTTCAAAGCCCTGTCCGCAAGCCCCACCCGATGCAGAAGCTGCATAGACTTCTCGTAGGCCTCTTTCTTTGATCGATGGAGCAGATCAACCTGGGCCACCATGATGTTTTCCAGAACGGTCAAATGGTTAAACAGGTTAAAACTCTGAAACACCATACCCATCTTGCGACGAAGTACCGGTACATCTGCCGAAGGCGCTGTGATGGACTTGCCGTCAATCAGAATCTCCCCTGCCGTCGGGTTTTCCAGACGGTTGAGGCAACGGAGAAACGTAGACTTTCCCGTGCCGGACGGGCCGATAATAGACACCACTTCTCCGCGGCCTATTTCGGCATTCACGTCTAGCAGAGGTGTTGCATTAGGGAAAACTTTTTTCAGGTGACGAATCGAAATCATAATCCCTCGAGGGTTTTCTTTACTTTGAAAATATAAAAAAGAAGCCCCCGCTTTCGAGCGAGGGCAACTTCAATGCGATAAAGCCGATTAGTCCAGAGAATGGACCAGCAGACCGTCGCGGAGCTTGGGTTCAAACCAGGTGCTCTTGGGCGGCATGATTTCGCCAGCATCGGCGATGTTCATGAGCTGATCGAGAGTGGTCGGATACATAGCGAAGGCGCAGGCGCATTCACCACTGTCCACACGCTTCACCAGTTCACCCAGACCACGAATACCACCGACAAAGTCGATGCGCTTAGAAGTACGCGGGTCATCGATATCGAAGAGCGGCTTGAGGATGAGCTTCTGGAGGAGAGCCACATCCAGGCTGTCAACCGGACCGAGGTTCTTGAGGAATTCCGCCTTGAAGGTGCAAGCGTACCACTTGCCGCCCATGTAGAAGTTCACCTGGTTCTGCTTGGCCGGGCTCTGCATCTTGTCAAGAGCAACGATATCGAACACCTTCTTCATCTCTTCCATGAGCTGTTCCGGAGTGCGACCATTCAGGTCTTTCAGCACGCGGTTGTAGTCCAGAATCTTGAGCTGGGTGCTGGGGAACAGGATGGCGAGGTAACGGTTGTATTCTTCGTCACCGGTGTTGTTCGGGTTCTGTTCAGCACGATAGCTGGCAGCACGGGCACCGGCAGCACTCCTGTGGTGACCGTCGGCAATGTAGCTCACCGGCACAGCTTCGAAAGACTTGCGGATAGCCTCGATTTCGGCGTCATCGTCGATAATCCAAACCGTATGGCCAAAGCCGTCGCCCTTACTCACGAAGTCATAAACAGGCTTGCGCTTGGTGACGGCACCGAACACGTCAAACTGGCCCTGGTCGCGGTAGGTCAAAAACACCGGACCGGTGTTGGCGTTGGTGGCCAGCACATGGCGGAGGCGGTCTTCTTCCTTGTCGGCGCGAGTGAGTTCGTGCTTCTTGATAATGCCGTTGAAATAGTCAGCGGCAGGCACGCAGCAGACCAGGCCGTACTGTTCACGACCGTTCATGGTCTGGCGGTAAACATAAAGGCAGGGTTTCTTGTCGTAGGCGATAACACCGTCGGCAATCATCTTGTCCAGGTTTTCGCGGGCGTGGGCATAGACCTTCGGGTCGTAGGCATCCACGGAATCAGGGAGTTCCAGTTCCGCACGGGTCACGCGCAGGTAAGAATGCGGGAGCCCTTCGGCCATAGCCTTGGCCTCGGCGCGATTCATCACGTCGTACGGGAGGGCAGAAATCGTTTCGGCTTCGGCCGGGTTCACCGGGCGCAGCGCCTTGAACGGATAGATGTGCATCATAGGGTGTTTTCCTTTGTGTGCTTCTTTAATTAAAGCCTCGTCTTCGGCAATCAGATTGTGGATGTAACTGGTCTTCCCATCCATCCACTTCTTTTTGCGATAATTTACAATAATAAAAGCCAGTATGAAGAATATGGCAGCGCCGATAGCGGCCACGATAGTAATGCCCAGCAAGAATGCGGCCAAATGCCCAGCGGCATCGTGCCACAGGTGCGAAATCACCGAAATGGCATTCCTAAACGACAGCCCCTCGAACTCCGAAAGGAAGTCGAAATTAATCTTGTCAGGGTTCAAAATCCCGCAACCGATGGCATAGCCAGCCGGATAAAAGAAACCGAACTGCGTGAAAGGGTTGGCCACGAAAGAGGCCACAATTCCAGGGACCTTCGGGAGCCTAAACAGGGCGCAAAATGCCACCGTCAAGAGAATGGCCACACCGATAGTGGGCCAGATACCGATAAACACGCCTGCAGCCACCGACCATGCCACCTTCAGGGCGTCCTGCCTTTTGGGGAACATGCGGTTGTAATAGATGCGGCTGAGCCTCTTGTACTTGGACTCGCTCTTGTCTATGGGTTTATGCCTAAAATGAATCATCGCGGGGGCAAATATAGCAAAAAGAGGTTTATGCCTAACGCTTTTTCTACATTTACACGCGATGAAACACCTCATTTCTAAAGAAGGCTTTGAAAAACTGAAGGCGGAATGGGAGCACCTCAAGTACGAGGAACGCCCCGCCATGATCAACCAGGTGCAAGCCGCCGCTGCCGAAGGGGACCGAAGCGAAAATGCCGCTTACACTTACGGCCGTATGCGAGTCCGAGAAATTGACCGCCGCCTGCGGGAACTGGACCGTATTCTGGACGGAGCCCAGGTCGTGGAGACCCAGGCCCCAACCGATGGCACCATCAAGTTCGGCGCCACCATCAAGATGAAAGACATCAAGACCAAGCGTGAAAAGACCTACAGCATCGTAGGGGAAAAGGAAATTGATCCGCTCCAAGGCCGCATCAGCATGAAATCCCCCATCGGAGAAGCACTGATGGGCAAAAAGCAGGGCGAACAGGTTCAAGTTCAGGCACCCAAGGGCGTGATTACGTATGAAATCATCGAGGTTAAGTATTAATAATGTTTAGTGTGAAGTGTGTAATGTGAAATGATAAAATCTCACACTACACATTCCACACCTCACATCGATAGTTATGTTCATCGACACTCATTGCCATCTGGATTCATATGAGAGGCATTCCGGCGAAACGCTGGAAGGTTTCTTTGAGCGACTGCCCCACGATGCCGACCCGAAGGTCACCTTGCCCGAAGCGTTCATCCATGTGGCCTGCGACCCAGCAGACTTTGAATACGCCCGAGATGTTTCTGAGAAATACCCGAACGTCTATACCGCCTACGGGATCCACCCAGAATATGTGTTGACGGAAACTGCCGAAGACGAGGCTAGGCTTGTAGAATTCCTGAAGCACCCCAAATGTGTTGCCTGCGGGGAATTCGGGCTGGACTATCATTACGACATGGAGCATCGCGAAGAACAGCTTAAGCTTTTCGAACGTCACCTGCAACTGGGCATCGAAAGCGGCAAGCCCCTGGTTCTCCACCTGCGAGAAGCGGACGAAGACGCCCTAGCCGTACTCCGCAACGCCGACCTAAAAGGCAAAAATGTCCATGTCCACTGCTTTACGGGCACTCCTGAATTTTGCAGCCAGATGCTGGAACTCGGCAGCGCCAAAGGGGCAAACATCTTTGTGGGCTTTACGGGAATCACCACCTTCAAGAACGCCCAGAACGTGCGGGACGCCGCAGCCCTAGTCCCCTTCGACCAAATGCTCCTGGAAACGGACAGCCCCTACATGGCACCCATTCCCTATCGCGGGAAACCTTGCCATTCGGGATACATTCCCTACATTGCCGACAAGCTGGCCGAAGTCAAGGGTGTGACTATAGAAGAAATCTACCGGTGCTGCCGCGAAAATACCCGAAAGTGCTACGGGATATAGCGGGCGTCCACTAAAATTGAGCTTTGATTTGAGCGGCGAGAGATTCGCCCTGGGCGATGAACCAGGAATTATCTGCCGTGGCGGGAATTTCCGTCTGTAGCTTTGCCCGCAGAAGTTTCTGCGTGGATTCCAACCAGTAGATACCGCGCATTCTTAAGACGGCGGGACATCCCGCGGCGGCGCGGCCATCATCGACAATTTCGGCGTGGCTTGCCACCGGGAACTGACAGCCCGCATTTAATGCCTTCAAGAAGGACATTTCTGCAAGGGCGATGCCGAGGGTTTCGGCATGATTGACGGCAGAGAGTAGTTTTTCTTCTTTTCCAGATAGCGTCTCTATGGCGAGGATGCCCTGGCCTGACGCAGGCAACACCTGCTCTACGCTAAAGTATTCCGTAATCTCATTTTCAAGACCCATGCGTTTGAGGCCAGCCGCAGCAAGAACCACACCATCCAACTCCGAAAGTTTTGCAAGGCGGGTCTGGATATTCCCTCGAATGGGTACATATTCTAGATCTGGACGCAGGGCTTTCAGCTGAACCACCCGGCGGATACTGCCCGTACCAACACGGGATCCTGCTGGCAGGTTCATAAACTTGATACCATTTGCGCCACCCTTCGAAACAAAGGCGTCACGACAATCTTCTCGTTCTAGCACGGCGGCCAGCTTGAACTGTGGCAGCACCTGGGCCGGCATGTCCTTGAGACTATGGACGGCGATGTCGGCACGGCCTTCCATCAGAGCAACTTCCAGTTCCTTGATAAAGACGCCCTTGCCACCAAAACTGGAAAGGGACTTGTCCAGACGACGATCGCCCTCGGTAGTCATGGAGACCAATTCGTAATCAAGGTCCTCGCCCAAGGCCTTAGCACAGGCGACCATTCGTTCCGCCACCAGGCGGGTCTGAGTCACAGCAAGTTCGCTCTTGCGGGTAGCTATGCGGAGTACTCTAAGTTCCATTCAATTACCACCACAGCTAGATTCCGCGTCAAGCGCGGAATGACGTTCAACGGGCAATGCTTTCAATGCATTCAAACACCTTAGGAACACCTTCACGTCTTCTGGACTGTTGGAATCCTTGACCTTGTACAGGAAATCGTTAGCCATCTTCTTGGCGAAACGCTCGTACATCATGGAAATCTTTCTGGCCGTGGCCTCATCCAAATTAGGGAGCGAAGCAAGCAACTTGCCGGATTCCTCCCCCGCCGTCTTAATCATCTTGTCCGCAATCAGGTGGATACTCTTGGCCGACTCGTCCATACGAGACCAAGCGAGAAATTCCTCTAGACCTTCCTGCAATATTTTCTGGGCGGTTTCCAGTTCAGCCATGCGGAGCCTACGATTTTCGGAAACAATCTTTTCAAGATCGTCAACGCACACGTACTGAACGCCGGGAAGTTCCCCGATGGAGGCTTCTGCATTGCGGGGGCTACCCAGATCAATGACGAGACGGAGAGTCGGAGATTGCTTCGGGATTACGCCCTCGCAATGACAATGCCCATCTCTACAATGACAATACTCATCTCGGGTAACTATAGGTTCCTGGCAGGCGCTGCAAAGGATAAGCACATCGCACTTGCCTATGACATCGTAGCGGTTCTCGAAAGGCACCGGAGTCAAGACATCGGCGAACTTCTGAGCATTGGCAAAGGTCTTGCTGCTGGCAAAAATTTTGGTGGTGTTCTCCTGCACATACTTGAGCATCAGGGAGCCCATCTCACCAAGGCCCACAATGTAGACCGACTTGTTTTCCAGATCGTCAAAAGTCTTCTGGACCTGCTTCATGGCAAGAAACGGAATATTGCAAGAAAGCTTGCTCAGATTCGTCTCTGTCTTGATACGCTTTGTGGTGTGAATCGCTTCCTGGAAAAGCTTGTTCAGGGTATTTCCCGTAGCACCATGCTGGTGAGCCGTCTCGTAGGCTCTACCAATCTGGTGGAGAATCTGATCCTCGCCCATGGCTACCGAATCCAGGCCCGCGCACACGTTCATCACGTGGCTTGCCACATCGTCCCCTTCTTTGTAGTAGAAATAACGGGAATACTGGTCCGGGTTTTCGCCCACAAGGCCGCAAACGTACTGCACCAGGTCCTTTTCAGAAAGGGGCTTGTCACTGGCCACGTAAATCTCGGTGCGGTTGCAGGTGGCAAGAATCAAGAGCTCATCGAAGGGCTTTTCTTGCAGGGCTCGGGTCTTTATATCCATAGGGATATAGAACTTCTCACGGATGGCAATCTCTGCCACCTTGTGACTCATACCTGCCAAATAGATGTTACGCACCGTAAATCAAACCTTCAACAAAACTTGTTTCAAGATTTCCCGATGGCAAGCGTGACCGCCGTTCAGGATTTCTATACGGACCTTGGGCAGCGCCGGGCGCGCAAAGCTCAGGTCACCAATCAAATCTAGAATTTTGTGCATGGCGGGTTCCTCGGCTACCCGGTAAAGGGACTTGTCCGCAGGAGTTTTGACAAGCAGGCCACAGCTTTCCGTAGCTCCAGCCAAAAGACCTGCCTGCCGCACCTGTTCATAATCCATTTCCAGAATGAAGGTGCGAGCCTGGAAAACACCGTAAAGGTCTTCGGGGGCGTACACCGAAAGAGCCGCACAGGACTTGAAACCGCCCGGAACATCGGGTCGGTCCAGGCGGTATTCCACCTCAAAGGTCTCGCTAGGTTCAATACGGACATGCCCGTAAGGCACACCCTCCGGATTCCGCAAGTCCCACTCATTGTTCACGGGAGCGTCGTAGAAACGGATTTCTTCAGGAACACCTGCTTCCCGACGCAAAGCGAGGAAAAAGGGCAAAGCGGAACCATCCATCAGGGGGATTTCCGGCACGGGATTTGCACCATCACATGACGCAATTTTCGTACCATCGTCAACAACTACATCAAACGACTTCTCGGGCCACAACAGAAACACCGGCGCCAAATGCTCCGGCGTAGCGAGGGCCGCACTTTCACCCCTGTAAATGGTGGTCCGGCGCACCTCGAAATCCAGGCTATCAAAAAGCTTAAGATGGTCCGTGCGGTACAGAATCCTGCTGCCTACGTTCCAGGATATACGGGATTCGCGATTCGGGTCCCGAGGCAAAACATGTACCTTGACGCTTGCGGTTTCAAAGCTCAAAGAGGGCGATGTAAATTCCAGGGTCTTGCAGGCCGGCATTACTTTTTCCCGAGTTGTTTCAGGCGGACCATGCAACGGCGCCACAAGTCTATTTCCAAAGCGGGAAATCCCGACACCGTCTTTCCGTCGGCTATGTTCCTAGTGACGCCCGCCTTGGCGGCAACACGTACGTTCCGGCCGATGGTGATATGGTCCGCCACCTTGGCTGCCCCTGCAAATTCCGAGTCATCCCCCACGGTGACAGACCCCGCCAAGGCGGACTGGGATGCCATAAACACGTGGTTGCCGACCCTGCAGTTGTGGGAAATCTGGACCATAGAATCAAAATGACTGTCGTTTCCGATGGAAGTAGGCGTAAGAAAACCTGCGGCCACCACCGTGTTAGCGCCAAAACTGCAATGGTCCCCTATGCGGACCCCCGCCAGATGGGGAATCATGCGGCGCTCGCCCTTGTATTCATAAAAGCCGAACCCACGAGAACCTATAACCGCTCCCGCCTGGAAAATACAGCCTTCACCAATTTCAACATGGGGGTACACCGTCACTGAAGATTCCAGAACGCAGTTTGGGCCCAGCTTCGCACCGGCCATCACCACGCAATTGGGTCCGATACGGCACCCCGCGCCTACCGAGCCATCCACTACCGCCGTAGGGTGAATCACGGCGCTTGCAGCAATAGAACGAGACTCCGCACCATCAGAGCCGTCGTCAACGAAACGCTTCAAAAATTCCACCATGGCATGGTGAGGGTTTTCCACAGGCACTAAGGCACGGACCTTCGGCAGGCGCCCCTTCAGCGCCGTCATCGCCTCATGGGACTCCGCCACGGCAACAGGCACAAACAGTACTCCCGCACAAACCATCAAGAGTACAGAATCAGAAAAGCCCGGAACGTTGGTATCGCTTTTGAAGTTATCGCCAACCCAAAAGCTCACATCTGACACTCCCGCCGTCGAGAGCGGGGCAAAGCCCGTCACCTGAAAATCGGAAATCTCCGCCAACGCATCAGCAAAGGCTCCGTCCACGAACTTTTCGGAACGCAGCCAGTCAAGAACAGCAGAAAAAAGAACAGGCCTCATCAGGGATCCAACGCCAGCATGTTCACCTGGGCGGCATACTCAATGGTCACACGACTACCCACCTTACCGCTCAAATCCTCTCCGTCCAGTTGCAAAAACTCGTCTGGCTCTAGGTGGAGTTCCAGAGACCTGACCTTTCTAGACTTGAGGAAATACTTCTTGTAGATAAATCCGATTAGCGGGATGTTCCCGATGGCGATGGCCATCAAAAAATTGTGCATGTTGGGCACGTCTACCACTTCCAGGAGACCGTCGGCCATGTTGGAACGGTAGAATGGGTTAGCCCCGCTGGCAAAGCTGGGAATGTTCCCCACAATGATGGTCCTGTGCTCCGACAAATCTTGAGAAATACGCTCACCAAAGGCATTTGAGTATACCAGGGTACCTTTCTTGAGCATGTAGTCCCTATCGGCAAAGAACCGCTTCACATAGTGAAGCTTATTGGCCACCACGGAACTGGAAGAAATAGCCCCAGTAGCCCGATCCAAGTTAAAATCGTGAGCAATACGGGCGTCGATCCCTGCCGAAAAGTAGTTCGCCAGAGCGAACTGACCGTTCACCTTCCAGATATCGAAGGGCCTTGCCGCCGCACGCACCAACCTACGCACCAGGAACAAAAGTCCACGATCCACGTAGGGCTTGTACAGGTTCAGCACTCGAGCTAGGTCGTTTCCTGTGCCCAGGGGAATCAGGCCTATCTTCACCTTCTGTGAAAAACCGCCCAGAAGCATAGTGGAAAGCACCGCCGAAACAGTACCGTCGCCACCCACAGCAACCAGGGTCTCCGTAGATTCCAGCGCCTGCTGGATCTGCTCCTTCATTCCCTCGGCCTGAGTAAATTCTGATTTCCATTCATCTTCCTTGTAATCTTCGGACGCCATGATTTCAGGAAGGTACTTCTGTATTTCCTTCCCCTGGCCACCGCCGCTAATAGGATTGATGAGAAAATGGAACTTATACATCTTAAATTTCTTTTTTCAGGAGTTCGTCCTTCACTTCCAGGTAGCGGTCGACGCCATCTCGAACGTGATGTATTTCTTCTTCGGAAACGGCACGAGATATATGAGCCGGAGAGCCCACAATCAAGGAGCCCGCAGGAAACTCACGACCCTGGGTGACCAAAGTCCCCGCCCCAACGATACTGTTTTTCTTAATGTGGACCCCATCCATAATGATAGCCCCCATGCCCACCAGTACATCGTCGTCGATAGTGCAGCTGTGTATCACGGCGTTATG
>CACZII010000021.1 GCA_902781185.1 Fibrobacter succinogenes | reverse complement strand
GGAAAGCCCACCATGGAAGTGACCCATTACTATCGTAACGAACGTGTGGGTGCCCATGGGTTCGTGTCCCGTCCGCTACCCCAGGTCAAGTCCGAAGAAGATGCGTTGAAGCTTATTAACGATATCATCCGTTATGAAAAGTCCCGTAAGGAATGGCTGAAAATCGTGGCTGGCCGCAAGTTCAATAACCCCAAGATTGATTCTCTGAAGAACCTGAAGAAGTTGCGTCCCTACGAAGAGAAACTCCTTGTTCGTTACATGATCGAGGATATGTTCCCAGCCCTAAACAAGTACGACAATATCAAGACTTCTAGTGCCATTTGCATCCATATCGCCATGATCGAGGGCCGTAAGTACTACATGGGCAATGTTCACTTTACTGGGAACGAGGTGCTGAGTGATGCAATCTTGAACTATGCATTCCGTCTGGATAGTGGCGAGGTCTTTGACCAGTATAAGTATGACGCCTCCCGCAAGGCTATTCTGGATTCTTACCGCGAAGACGGCTACCTGTTTGCCCAGTTTGACGAGGAACGGACTTTTGTAAACGATTCCGTTGTGAATCTGACTTACCGTATGCGTGAAGGTCTGCCGGCCTCCATTCACAAGGTCTATATCCGTGGAAACACCAAGACGAACGAAAAGGTCATCCGCCGCGAAGTCCGCCTGTATCCTGGTGACACTTACCGCCAGTCTTCTCTGGAACGTAGCTTCCGCGAAATCATGCAGCTGAACTACTTTGACATGGTAACGCCCGACATTAAGGTGGTGGGTGAGCAGGAAGTGGACCTGGAATTCAATGTGCAAGAAAAGGAAGCCGGTACGGGCCAGTTCAGCTTAGGCGTGTCCTATAGCCAGAGCGATGGACTTGTGGGTACGGCCAGTGTGTCCATTCCCAACTGCTGTATGGGTAACGGACAGGCGGCTTCTTTCAGCGTTGAATATGGTATGGACAAGAAGAGCGCCTCCATCAGTTTCCAGGAACCCTGGTTCTTGGATAAGCCTATCACGGTGGGTACAAGCTTGAGCTATAGCTGGTGGAACATGAGTGACTATGATGACCCGGATATCACCCGTTATGGTGGTCAGGTCTATGTGGGTAAGCGCCTCAAGTGGCCCGATGACTACTTCTATGGCCAGGTGGGTTACAGCTGGCTCATGAACAAGCAGGGCCCCAATATCGAAGACAGCTATGTGGTCTACACCGGTCTGGAATCGGCAGTGAACTTCCGCCTGGTTCGTGACGACAAGAACTTGCCCCAGTTCCCCACAGACGGTTCTCGTTATGTGCTGGATGTTCAGGTGGCAGACGATGTGTTGTACAGTGACTTTGAATTCGTCAAGACAGAACTTACCATCAAGTGGTGGTTCCCCTTGTTTAGGGACCGCTTGACCATTGCCCTTACCAACGAGTACGGCGTCATCTTCGGTGACCAGCTACAGTACAGAACGCTCTACACCATGGGTGGTGTTCTCGGTTACGAGGGCATGATGCGTGGTTATAGTTCGGGATCTATCGGCTACCGTCGCTTGGGCCGTAGCTTCCAGTATCTGGGTGCAGAACTCCAGCTGGCCGTGGTTCCGCAGACATTCTACCTGTTGCCCTTCTTCTTCGATGCCGGTAACGTGTTCGGTGAACGCTACAATCCGAGAACTAAGGTTCCCAAGCCCAGCCGCAATCCCTTGAGCGAATGGGATCCCACAAGCCTGAAGAAGGACTACGGTTTCGGCTTCCGTGTGGTTGTGCCCATGCTGGGTATTATCGGCTTTGACTTTGCCTGGCCTCTGGATGTGGGCGAAACCTACTCTGGCCTGCAACGCACCGAAGTGGGAGACATGGAATTCAACTTTGTGATTGGACAAGGATTCTAGGAGGCGCTATGCTTGAAAAGTCTTTGATTCGTCGTCTGGTGATTTTGCTGGCCATGCTCTTGGCATGCAACGCTTTTGCCGAAGACGGCCTCCGCATTGCCCATGTGGATTCCAAGCTCATCTTTGATGGTTACAAGGGAACCAAGAAGGCCCAAGAGGAATACGACCGACAGGTGGCCAAGTGGGAACAGCAGGGAAACCTTATCCAGAAGGAACTGGCTGCCATCAAGGAAAAGTTGGACAAGCAGGTGTTGATGCTTTCCGATGAAAAAAAACGTGAACTTGAGGCGGATTACGCCAAGAAGGAAACGGAATTGAAGGAGTTTATTGACCGCGTCTATGGACGTAAGGGAGAACTCATTACGGAAAACGAGAAGGTCAGCGGCCCCATTATCCAGCTGATTCGCAAGGCTATCAATGAGATTGCCCTGCAGGAAGGCTACGACATGGTGGTGGACCGTGCCACGGGTGCTGTGGTGTTCTGGAAAAAAGAGAACGACCTGACCCAGAAAGTTCTGGACTACCTGAACAACAGATAGCGCTTTATCGATAGGATTCTGTTTGAAGAATCCTGTTTGCGTTTTTGACCCGCTCGGGGCTCGGGGACTTTGTGTCCTTTAACGCATAGTCCAGGCCCATTTCCTGGTACTTGGCAAGAGCCAGAGAATGGTAGGGGAGAACCTCTACCTTCTTTACATTGGAAAGAGTGTTGATAAAGTCATGGGCCTGTTCTAGGTATTCGTCGTTGTCGCTGATGCTCGGTACCAGGACGTGCCTAATCCAGATGGGTTTTTGGATTTCGTCCAGGTAGCGGAACATGTCCAGGTTGTGCTCGATGGAGTGCCCAGTCAGTTTCTTGTGCATTTCGGGATTGATGATTTTCAGGTCTACCAGGAGCAGGTCCGTAACATCCATGAGCCTCTGGAACTTGCCAAAATAAGGTTCCGTGCGGACGAAGTTCACGCCAGAGGTGTCAATACAGGTGTGAATATCGGCGGCTTTTGCAAGTTCAAAGAATTCAATAAGAAAGTCTATCTGCATCAGGGGCTCGCCGCCGCTGACGGTTATGCCTCCGTCGGCTCCCCAGTAGCTTTTGTAGCGGATCGCCTTTTTTAGCAGGTCTTCGGAGGAAATGTCGAATGCTCCGGAGCCCTCCCCTTTGAAGTCCCAGGTTTCCGGGTTGTGGCAGAAAAGACAGCGCATGGGACAGCCTTGCATGAACACTACAAAACGGACTCCCGGTCCGTCTACGGAGCCGAATGTTTCAAGCTTGTTGATTCTGCCTAGCATCGGTCGTAAAGTTACAAAAAGTTCAGGGGGTATAGGTCAAAATTTCTATGTTTGCACTATACAAGTTTATAAAGTTGGCATTGTATGAAAATAGCTGTTACTGGCGGTGCGGGCTACATCGGTAGCCATACGATTATAGAACTCCATAAGGCCGGCCATTCCGTGGTGGTGGTTGACAACCTGGTCAATTCTTGCGAGGAATCTCTTCGTCGTGTCGGAAAGATTATCGGGGAGGATGTTCCCTTCGTCAAGGCGGATGTTCGAGATGCTGTCGCCATGGATTCTCTGTTCAAGCAAAATCATTTTGATGCCTGTATTCATTTTGCGGGGCTCAAGGCCGTAGGTGAATCTGTAGAGAAACCTCTGGAGTATTACGAGAACAATATGAACGCCACTTTCGTTCTGCTGGATACGATGCGTAAGAACGGAGTCAAGAACATCATCTTCTCGTCTTCGGCTACGGTCTATGGGAATCCCGCAGAGATTCCCATTACGGAAAACTGCCCCAAGGGAGCTATTACCAACCCTTACGGGCAGACCAAGTCCATGTTGGAACAGGTGCTGATGGATTTGCAAAAATCTGACCCCGAGTGGAATGTGGTGCTATTGCGTTACTTTAACCCTATCGGCGCACACCCTAGTGGGCTTATTGGCGAGGATCCTAACGGGATACCCAACAATTTGATGCCATACATTTCCCAGACAGCGGTGGGGCTTCGCAAGGAACTGGGCGTTTTCGGAAACGATTACGATACCCCTGACGGAACGGGTGTTCGTGATTACATTCACGTGTGCGATTTGGCTGCTGGACATGTGAGTGCGTTAAAGGCGATTGAACGTAAGTGCGGCCTTGCTATCTATAACCTGGGAACGGGTCACGGCTACTCTGTTCTGGATGTGGTGCATGCCTTTGAGCGAGTGAACGGCGTCAAGGTGCCTTACTGTATCAAGCCTCGCCGCGCTGGGGATATTGCCACGTGTTATTGCAATCCAGAAAAAGCGTACAGGGAACTGGGCTGGAAGGCTCAATTTGGCATAGAGGAAATGTGCCGTGATGCCTGGAATTGGCAGAAAAACAACCCCAAGGGGTATCGGGGCTAGTTTTTTTCTATACTTGGCATAGATTTTAAGGTTGGTTTTTTTGAATGTCTGAAAACGAACAGAGAGCCACAATCAGCTTGGCACAGATCCAGGCTCCGCAGGCTGGGGACACCATTACCTTGATGGAGGCCCTGGGCATTTTATGGAAAAAAAAGTTTTTGCTGCTTTTGTTCATGGTCCTTGGTACCGTGGTAGGAGTCCTTTTGGGAAACTGGATTCGCCCCCAGTACACTAGTGATGCCCTTTTGCAGATTGACGTAAAGGGAAACAAGACCAGTAAGGCCATGGGCGAGATGGGTGCTCTTCTGGATGTGGCGAGCCCCGCCGATGCAGAAATTGAGCTTATCAAGAGCCGTATGGTCCTTGCCAGTGTGGTGGAGGACGAACATCTCTGTTTCAAGGCTTCTCCGGTTGGGCGTATGGACAGGCTCTTGCACCAGGAAGGCCGTATGGATCTGGAATTCCTCTATATCCCGGAAAGGGCTCGAGATGGAGCCTGGCGTGCCGTGGTTACCGGTCCTGGTTCCTATGTGGTGGTCTCTCCGGAAGGCTCTGCTCTTATAGAGGGCGTGGTTGGAGACATGGTGAAAGCCCCATATGCTGGCGATACCCTTGCAATCCGAGTGAATTTCTTGCGGGCACAAGAAGGGAAGGTCTTTGTCCTTTCCCAGACGAGTTCCCTGTCTGCAATCAGGTCTCTCGCCAAGAGCCTGAATGTGGCTGAAAAAGGTAAAAAGTCGGGCATTATTTCTGTTTCGTATTCCCATCGCTTTCCGGACCGCGCTGCAGCGATTTTGAACAGTGTGGCCAATACTTATTTGCGTCAGAATGTTGAGATGCGCAGTGCTGAAGCAGAAAAGACATTGGAATTCCTAGAAGAGCAGTTGCCGGGAGTCAAGGCCAAGCTGGATAGTGCCGAGAAGGTGTTGGCGGATTACCGCTACCGGATTGGCTCTGTGGACATGACCGGAGAAACTCAGGTTCACCTGCAAAAGGAAGTGGACTTGCAGAAGCAGATTTTGCAGATGGAGCAGGAACGTCAGAGGGTAACTCGCCTGTTCAAGGCAGAACATCCCAACGTGCTTACGTTGAACAAGCAACTGGACAAGTTGCGCAAGGAACTGGCAAAGCTTAAGGTCAAGGCTGAAAAGATGCCTTTGACCCAGCAAGAGGTGATGCGTCTCCAGGAAGAAGTCCAGGTGAACAACGCCCTTTATACTACCATGCTGAACAATATCCAGCAACTTCGCGTGGTCCGTGCCGGTGAAGTGGGTAATGTTCGCGTGGTGGATTTCGCCCAGGTCGAGCAAAAGCCTAGCAAGCCCAAGAAATTCAATATCCTTGTGTGTTCTGTGGCGGCAAGCTTTATGTTGGGCGTCTTGCTGGTGTTCTTGATGCGTATGCTCAGGAACGGCGTCCGTAGTTCTCTTGAAATTGAACGCGAAACGGATACGAGCGTCTATGCCAAAATTCCTCAGTTCAAGGAAGGGGTCAAGATGCTTGCCCAAGGTAAGAAGCATAAGGCCTTGGTTCTTTCGGCGCCTGATAACCCGGCTTGCGAATCCCTGCGTTCCTTACAGACTGCTATTGATTTTTCTGTGCCCGAAGCAAAACGGGTGATGATGGTGACTGGTTTGATTCCCGGTGTGGGCAAGTCTTTTGTCAGTATAAACCTGGCTTGCCTTTATGCCATGTCTGGCAAGAAGGTCCTGCTGGTGGATGCAGACATGCGCCGTGGCGTGCACCATGGGAATAAGAAGTACGGCCTTGCTGACGCCCTGTGTGGCAAGTGCAATTTGCAGGATGCCGTGGCCACTGCCGATGTGGATAATCTCTACATCATGGGAGCGGGTAACATTTCCATGGCGCCTAGTGATTTGCTCAGAGGCGGAACCTTTGAACAGTTGCTTCAGCTTGCTAAGCATCATTTCGATGTGGTCATCGTAGATACGCCTCCTATGGATTTGGTGACGGATGCTGAACTGATATGTGGCTTGGTGGACTTCAACTTGCTGGTGCTGCATTACGGCAAGCATTCCATGGATTCCATCAAGGATGCCATTGGTCGACTTAAGCGCTACAGCGAGAAGCCTTGCGCCTTTGTGCTGAACCATTGCGAAAGAGAGCCCGGCCACTATTACGGCAATTATTACGGCAAGTACTATAGCAAGAAAAAGTAGGGCGAGCGGTCGTGAGTCAGGCCCGTTCGGTTAGTGGAGTTTGCTGTGAGCCGGAGCCACTGATATAAATCAGTGGTGTAGGTGAGAGGATTGGCTAACGGGAATGTTTAGGCCGGAGTTAGGCCAATCCGGTCGCGTAAAGCCTCACCTCCAGAAATTAAAAGGGACTCACTTTACGTGAGCCCCTTAATTTTCTCGTGAGCCGTAGCGGCCTGTATTAACAGGCCGTGGAGGCGAGAGGACGGGCTGACCAGATTAGATTATCTCAAATTTGGCCCGTCCGGTCAGTGGAGGTGAGGGGAGTCGAACCCCTGTCCAAAATCACGTCCATGTCCATTCCTACAAGCTTTCCCTTCGTATTTAAGATCTCGTCTCATCTACGCCCGAGAAGGTCGGCGCGGACTTTGACCAGCCTAGTGAATCTCGGAACCTATCCCCAGGCATGAAAGATTCCTATCCCATATTGCGTCCGGACTTTCACCCCGATGGGAGCGGGATGAGGCCCGGCGTTGCCGTTAATTAGGCAGCGAGTGCGTAGTTTTCGTCAGCACTTATTTTTTTTCAGACTTTTTTACGAGTGCCCTCGTCTGAGACCTCGGCTTGCAACTAACACTTCGGTAACCCTGTCGAAACCAAAGCACCCCCGATTGCATCGGGGGTGCTTTGGCTTCGACTCGTCGACTAAATGCGAGCAGGCGAGCATTTAGGCCCTTGAGCACACTCTGTGTGCGAAAGGCCCGAAGGGCAAAATCACTGCGAGTAGCAGGGATTTTGGCAAACCAGATCACCCCCAAATACATGAGGTGATATCAAATATAATAATTATGGAGAAAAATTTCTACTTTTGCGAGCACCCCATGGACTCCATCCAAGAATACCTGCAGAATTCCGTCCCACGGACCCTGAACCTCTTTGCAGAGGCTGGCTCAGAGGCTATTCATGTGAACGGAGCTACAGTCCCTATGGCTTCTATGATGGTGGCCCGTCGGTTCTTTACAAACCCAGGGAATATCCTGGTGGTGGCCAGGGATTTTAAGTCTGCCGAATCCTGGGTAGAAAATCTCCAGAGCCTTGTAGGCGAAGACTTTGTCCGGTTTTTCCCTTCTATTGGGCTAAAACCCTACGAACAGAAGGTCCCTTTCGAAGGGGTGCTGGAAGAACGTCTTCGTTTTTTCAAGGATGCGGGTAATCCCGAAAAGCCCTTGGTGACAGTCTGTGCTCTGGATGCCCTCCTGATGCGTTTGCCTGCGCCTGGAACTCTCCAGAAGGCTATCCGCGTGTTGAAGGTTGGCGACGTGGTGGAGCCGACTGCTCTCCGCCCCTGGTTTTTAGACCATGGCTTTGTGGAACAGCCTGTGGTCAGCAGCGTAGGGGAATTCTCTATCCGCGGTTGCATCGTGGATGTGAACTGTTTTCTGTATCCGCACCCCATCCGCATAGAATTTTACGGTGACGAAATAGAGTCTATCCGTACTTTTGACATTTTTACACAGCGTTCCATCGAACGTATGGACCGCATTGAATTTTTCCCTATGGGGGAATTTACGTTGCCCCTTACGGAATCGGTACGCTTGGGAGGGGATCTTTCTGGGCTCTGGTGGCAACGTTCCCTGTACCAGGAATTGAATTCGAGCCTGTTGGATTATTTGCCCCGCTGCTCTTTGGTATTTGAGGAATTATCTTCTCTTGCAGAGACGGCTTCTAGGCAGTACCTGCATTTCGAGGACTTGTTTGGTGAACTGAAAACGGCTCAGCCTAAGACCCAGGCTCCCGAGAAAATTTGGTGGAAGTTTGGTGATGTTTCCAGGAATTTCCCTGGTAGGGCGAGTCTTGACTTGACCCGTGTAGAAGCCGAGTCCAACAGTTGGTATAAAATTTCTGCAAAACCCCAGGATTTTTCCAGCACGGGAACCGATGCCGTAGCAAAGCAGATAGAGGAATTCGGTGCTACGGGCGGGCTTGTGTATGTTGTAGCCCCGACGCCAGGCGCTCTGGCGAGACTTCGACATGTCCTGGAAGGGTTGCCTGTAGAGGATTACTTCGTCGGGAACCTGACAGAAGGTTTTTGGCTAGAAGACGACAAGGTGGCGTTCCTAACGGAAACCCGCATCTTCAACCGGCATGCAGGTAAAACCCGCAAGCGTCAGATAGCAGGTTCCGTGGCATCGGCTCTGATGGTGGAGTCTCTGAACCGCGGGGACTACGTGGCTCACGAGGACCATGGTATAGGCCGTTACTTGGGACTTGTCCGTGTAGAGGTCAATGGCGGCATGGTGGATTGCGCCTTGCTGGAATACAGCGGTGGAGACCGTCTCAAGTTCCCCGTTTCAGACCTGCAGAAGATTGACCGCCTGGATGTTTCCGAAGAGGAGCCGCCCAAGTTGGATAAGCTGGGGGGTAAGAACTGGGAAACCGTCAAGAAACGGGTCCAGAAGAAGGTGGTGCAGATTGCTCGCGAGCTTGTGGAACTGTACGCTCGCCGCGAACTGGTGGAAGGTTTCGGTTTTCCGCCCGATGGTAAGCTCCAGCAGGAATTTGAGGAGGCTTTCGAATTCGAACCCACGCCGGACCAGGTAAAGGCTACCGAGGACATTAAGCGGGATATGGAAAGCCGTAAGCCCATGGATCGTCTGGTGTGCGGCGATGTTGGTTTTGGCAAGACAGAGGTGGCTATGCGGGCCGCCTTCAAGTGTGTCTGCGCCAAGAAGCAGGTGGCCATCCTTGTGCCCACGACCATTCTAGCCGCCCAGCATTACGAGAATTTCAAGGAACGGTTTGCCGCATTCCCAGTGAACATCGCCCTGGTGAACCGCTACCGTACTCCCAAAGAGAAAAAGGAAGTTTTTGCCAAGCTGGCGTCGGGCGAGGTGGACATTGTGGTAGGGACCCATTCCTTGCTGAGCGAGAAGAACCACTTCAAGGATCTGGGCCTGCTTATTGTAGATGAAGAGCAAAAGTTTGGTGTTAAACAAAAGGAGAAACTCCGGGAATTCCGCCTGTCGGTAGATACCCTGAGCATGAGCGCCACGCCCATTCCTCGCTCTCTCCACCTGAGCATGACTGGTGTTAGGGACATCTCCCTTATCAATACGCCTCCTATCAACCGCCTGCCTGTAGAGACCAAGCTCATGAAACGCGACGACGTGATTCTCGCAGAAGCGGTGAAGGATGAGTTGGCTCGAGGCGGTCAGGTGTTTGTGGTGAATGACCGGGTTCATAGTATCAATCAGCTGGCCGAAGAGGTGGAAGCCTGGGTGCCGGAGGCCCGTGTGGCGGTGGCTCACGGCCAGATGGAAGACCGCGACTTGGAACGTGTCATGAATGCCTTCTTGGCCAAGGAATTCGATGTGCTGGTAAGTACCAGCATTATCGAGTCAGGGCTTGACGTTCCGAATGCCAATACCATTATCATCAACAACGCACACCACTTTGGCATTAGCCAACTTTACCAGATGCGAGGCCGTGTAGGCCGTAGCGATGTGCTTGCAAAAGCATTTTTGGTGATTCCCGCCAAGTCGGGTATTTCTCCGGAATCTATGCGCAGGCTTAAGGCTTTGGAGCAGTATACTGACCTGGGGAGCGGTTACCAGCTTGCCATGCGTGACCTAGAAATCCGTGGAGCAGGAAACTTGCTCGGTCAGGAACAGCACGGCTTTATCGCCGAGGTTGGGTTTGAAACGTATATCCGCCTGGTCAAGGAAGCAGTGGAAGAACTGCGTGGTGGACCCACGGACAAGCCTATACAGCCCCGTGTGGAAATCGGCGTGGATGCCTACTTGCCCGAAGATTATATCCAGGATGGCCTTACCAGAATTTCATTGTACCAGCGTATAGCCCGCATCGGTTCGGAGGCCGAGGTGGAAAGCATTACCCAGGAACTGGAAGACCGCTTTGGTCCGGTGCCTGTGCCCGCCCAGATGCTCATGAAGGTGACCGAAATTGGGCTTATTGCAGGCCAGCTTCGGATTCAGGGCCTGCAACAGCGTAAGGGCATTCTGGTGGTGACCTTCACGGAATTCCCGCCGCCCGATACGCGAGTGCTGGCTGAAATATCGGGCCGTTGCACGTGCCCCATGCGTTACTTGGGGGCCACGCCCTTGCAGGCAGTCTTTGAATTAGGTATGGCCCCTGCCGAGCAGCTGGCGGGTAAGATTCTAGAGATTTTCCGCAGCTTCGCGGACATCCCGAAGAGCATCCAATAGCCGTTGGGCGATAGTTTCAGTTACCATGGCCGGGGCTCTGGTTGTATCCGATGCATTCCAAAAAGTTTCGTCGGCGTCGGTTTCGAACAGGAGTTGTTCTTTTGGAATTTCTGCTAGAGCTTGTCGCGAGGATTTCTTGGTGAGTGTGCTTGGATGGACTGATATGAGACCGTCCAGGTCTAAGATTTGACGGGCGATGCCTATGTCCCCACCGAACCGGTGGAAAATGGGATGCGAGTTACTTGGACTCTTTCCAAAACCTAACCGTTTCAGCAAGCCGATTACCCTGCCGTAGTCCCCGACGCAGTGTATCTGCAGGTCGCGCCCTAGTTCCAACGCAAGGTTGGCTTGGAATAGGAACCATCTTTCTTGCAGTTCACCTGGGCCGTATTCCGGAAACCTGCGGTCTAGACCGGTTTCACCGACCATAAAGCAACCGTCCCGCTCCAGAAAGGTGCGCAATTCCTGCTTGTGGCTTTCCTTGGCCTGTAAAACCGACATGGGGTGGATGCCGAAGGCCAGGTTGCATCCCTTTCCCTTTAGGCCTAAATCTTGCCAGATTTCCCACAGGGATTCCCATTCTGCGGGCTCGCAGGCTACGGCATTGTAGACGTATCCTGCCTGGTCCAGGGCTTGGGCCAGTTCTTTCGGATGGGGAAGTCTCCCTAGGTGGATGTGGCTATCAAAGGGCATTTTTTCTCGTTTTTCAATCAAAATAAAAAGAAATTGAAGAAAATTGAAAAAATGCTTGTTTTTTCGGAGAAAAAAGCCTAGTTTAAGGCCAGAGTGTTCTACTACTCCGGTTTTTAACTTTACAGACCGCACAGGTCAAAGGAGATTATCCATGCGCGATTTGCTGGAAAAAGCTTTGAATAAGGGTTTAGCTGTTTCTTTTTCCAACGAGGGTGGTTTTGCTGTTATTCGTTTGACTAAAGATGGCGAGGTGGTGGCCAGCTGCAGTCTTGGTTCTGCAAGCTTCCGCTCCAGCGTCGAGGAATCCCTTCAGTCGTTGTTGCTGGACTTGGACCGCAAAGGCATCTAACCAATTAGGAACTTGCAAAAAAAGACCCGCTTTCGCGGGCCTTTTTTATATGCTTTAAACTGAGTTAAGCCTTGCCCTGTGAGCAACAATGCTTAGTTAATTCTCCCAACCAAGTTGCCGGAGAGCATGAAGTCACGAGAGCTGCCGTAGCTGTGGAAGCCAGCAGACAGGCTGAAACGGTCCGTGAATGCCTTTTCCAGGTAGAGGGCGCCCAGCACATCCTTCACGTTCTTGGTGTGGAAGCTCTGGTATTCCGGATGTTCATGACGGTCGCCGATGTATTCAGCTTCGAGGATGATGCGATCCACAACAGAGGTGAAGAAGGCAAAACCACCGGTTACGGGAATCACCATGTCTTCGTTGGGGTCGATGTTCAACAGGGCTGCTTCAGCGAAGATGTTCATGTGCTTGCGGATGATAGGCAGGTTTGCCTTCAAGGACGCATTGTGCTTGACTTCGGCGTCGGAGTCATAGACTACGTCGAACAGGTTAGAGCGGTAGGCCAGCTGCACGTTCAGGTCGCTAAGTCCTTCCAGACCGTGGAAGTTGAAAGCGGCACGGAGGTCGCCCTTGTTCAGGTGCGGGGCGTTGCTGATGAAGGATACAAAGAAGTCCATGTTCTCGGTGGGGGAGAAGCCGAACTGCAACTGGTTTTCGGAGCGCTGGGTGGACATGAATCCGGCCAGGTAACCATCGATGTAGCCACCAAAGTAGTCACCATTCTTGTCGGTGTTGTCCCAACGACCGACCTTGAAGCTCAGGTGTTCGGTTTCCTGGTAGGCCCAGGCTTCTTCCAGGTCGAAGTAGTCACCGACTTCGGTGTATTCGTCGTTGCGGATCTTTTCGCGCTTTTGACGCTTGGTTTCGTAGTCATCAACGGACTTGTCCAGGTCACCGGGGTGCAGGGAGATTCCCAACTTGCCCTTGAAGTCGTCACCTTCGGCCAAGATAGCGAAGTTGGCTTCGCCTCTCCAAGTTTCCAGGTTGTCGCCATTTTCATCGTCTTCAGTATTCCAGAAGACCTTGCCGGCTTCCAATTCAAAGTCAGCCATTACGTCGAAAGAGAGCTTCTGGGTTTCGAACATGGCGTTGTCGATCATCTTTTTCTTTTTGCGTTTTTTCTTGGCAGGAGCCTTGGCGTCCTTTGTGGGAGCAGATGCCGCTACGAAACCAGTGGTGTCGTCTTCGGCAACGGCGGCAGCCTTGGCCGTGTCGGCGGGAGCGGCAGCATTGTCAGCCGGGGCAGCTGCCACTTCTTCGGCAGGAGCTGCAGCGGCGCTATCGGCAGGTGCGGCTTCTGCGGCAGCCTGTTCGGCAGGAGCAGCTTGCTCGGCAGGGGCAGCTTCGGGAGCGGCAGCCTGTTCAGCAGTGGCTGCTTGTTCGGCAGGGGCAGCTGCGGGAGCAGCGGCCTGTTCAGCAGGGGCAGCCTGTTCGGCAGGGGCTGCTGCGGGAGCAGCGGCCTGTTCAGCAGGAGCTGTAGCTTCTGCTGCAGGAGCGGCCTGTTCGGTGGCAGGAGCGGCTTCGGGAGCGGCAAAAACAGATGCCGCCAGCACGCAGGACATAAGTATCATTTTTTTCATGAAAAAGAATCTCCTTTCAATATTCAATATGCAGGAATTATAGAAAAAAAAGGGTCTTTGGGGCTTGTTAAGACTATTTTTCTTTCAAAAATGTTATGTTATAGACAAAAGAGGTTTATTTTGAAGAAATATTTTTTGTTTCCCTTTTTGTTTTTTGTAGCATTTGCCTTTTCACAGGAAACCCTGCCTGTATACAGGATGGTCAAGGGAAAAATTGTTGAAGATGCCCCCGTAGGAGAATTAAACCGTTCTGACTGGATCAAGGAACTGCCGATTCCCCAGGTAAAGGTCAAAAAGATTACCTGGGTCAAGGAAACGGTGCAGGTGAAGGATAAAAAGGGCAAGGTAGTCAAGGACAAGAAGGGCAAGCCCAAGACCAAGGTCAAGAAGAAGAAGGTGGTGAATTATGTGATGGAGGACCCAAAGGAACCTCCGAAGTTTGTGCCTATCGACTGTAAGATTGGCCAGGTCTATGCCAGACGCTCTGAATTGGCTCGGTTCCAGCAGGAATCCATGGACTTGAGTGGCGAGTACGCCTCGGCTACGGGCAGTGTGTTCTTGAAAAAGTCTCCCAATAATCCGGGTAAGTTTACTGTGACTATCCAGAACGGCCCTCTGGGGGATCGTGCCGAGATAGAGCTGAGTGATGTTGTCATGGAAGAGTCTTCCAATGGTGGGCGATTGTCTTATAAGGAGGAAGACTGTGCTTTGGATATTAGCCTCCTGAGTCGTAAGGTGACAGTGATGCAACGGGGTTGCGTAGACTACAATTCGGGTAACTACAAGCTGGAAGGATCATACAACACGTACAAGGGTAACACCCGCCGTGTGGACACCTTCGTGATGCCCGAAAAGACCTTCAAGTACAAGAAGTACTTTTGGTGCGGAAGCGGTTTTGATTCCTGTGAAAAGGTCAAGGATGATAACGGTACGGTCTACATTACCTGGAGTAAAGATGGAAAGGGATTTATTGAGCGCAAGGCTGGTGAGGCCGTCAATCTGTACCGCCCCTTTGAGTACATGATTCCCCGTAAGCGTGACTTTTACAAGGGCGAAAAGCCTATCGTCATCAAGACCAAGCGCCCCGACATGGCGGGGGAGTGGATGGTTTGGTATTTTTACCCCAAGGCGGAGCGTCTTAAGATGGTCCGTGCCGGCATGAACGAAGAAACGGCTTACATGGAAATCTACGAGTAGGAGATTTGCCCCAATTTTTTTATCTTTGGGGCCATGAAAGTCTTTTTATACGATACCACACTTCGTGATGGAAACCAGGATAGAAAAATCAGTTTGTCTCTCGCTGACAAGCTGCAGATAGCGAGACTCCTGGATAGTTTCGGTTTTGATTATATCGAAGGGGGCTGGCCTAACCCCAGCAACCCTACCGATGAGGAATTTTTCCAGAAAATCAAGGAAACCAAGCTGAAGCATGCGAAGATTGCCGCTTTCGGCTCCACACGCCGTCCGGGAACAATTCCCGAGAAGGATCCGCTGTTGCAGGCTCTCGTGAAGTCGGGCGCCCCTGTCAAGACGATTTTCGGCAAGAGCTGGGACTTGCACGTGACCGACGTTATCCGCACCACCCTGGAAGAAAACCTGGACATGATCGAGTCCTCGGTGGCCTACCTCAAGGAACATTCCGAAGAAGTAATCTACGATGCGGAACATTTCTTTGACGGCTACAAGGCGAATCCTGAGTACGCCATAGAGACACTCCGTGCGGCAGAAAAGGGACATGCGGACTGTATCGT
>CACZII010000020.1:15114-16279 GCA_902781185.1 Fibrobacter succinogenes | reverse complement strand
ACTGGAGTCCGCATCCCGAGTATTGAAGGCTGGGGGCATTCTGGTCTACGCCACCTGTAGCCCTGACCCGATGGAGACAACACAAGTGGTGAACCGCTTTGTCAAGGTATGCCCCGAATTCGAGAAGGCGGGAGAACCAGTACTCCCTGCAAACGTTGATTCCCGATTTGATGGCTTCTTTGCCCAGGCTCTGCGTCGGAAGGGATAGCTCATGACAAAGGTGAAGACGTTAATTCTGTTGGTGCTGGGGCTTGCGGCGTTTGCTTTCTCGCAGTCCCAATCCAGCGAATTTACTGCCGCAGATTCTATAGCTTTCTCGAAGTTTTACGTTTCCATCGAAGGTGGCGAGAAGTATCCTTTTGGTGATTTGGTCGATGCAGTGGATAACTCTTTCTATGCAGGGCTTGGTGCCCGTTATGCCTATTGGGAAGATTTTGATGGGATTATCCTTTTCCAATATTCCTACTTTGAACCTCACAGTAAAATTCCCCACATCTACGGTGTTCACGAGGTTAGCGGAAAACTAGGGATAGATTATCGATGGAAGCTGGTATCGCCCGTTATCCTGGGTGCAGGACTCCTTTGCAACTGGACTCGTGCTGATTACGATGAAAAACACCGACCCCATTTTGAATCGCAGGGCGGTACCCTTACTGACAACGAAACGGAATTCGGATGGTTTGCTCGCCTGAATTTGCCAGTTCTCTCGCTTGAAAATTATCGCATTGGCATGAATTTGCTTTGGGAACAGGTATGGACGCTGCCCGAGCGCTCTAATATGCTTTCTGTTGGCTTGTATGTTGAAAGGAGGAGGCATGGAAGTGGATTCCCGTGACGACGGAACATTCCTGGTGGGTGGTCCTACCTTCTATTATGATCGTATTCTTGGTGCAGGAGGTCTGCATTCCGAAAGTGAACTGTGGTCTCCGGCGAAACTTCAGCAGCGTCTGCTGTTCAACCGTATGTCACCCTTGCCTAGTTGGAATCCCTTGCCGCCTTCGATTTGGCTGAAGACGGGCAACGAATTGGGTGACTTGATTTATCAGGACTTTATTACTTCAGAAGACAGACCTTCCAACAGGACTCCTATTTTGGAGGGAGGATTCCGCAGTCCAAACTTCAAGGGTTTTTGGGTGACGGGACGCGCTTTCCAGGATGACCATTT
>CACZII010000020.1:0-15109 GCA_902781185.1 Fibrobacter succinogenes | reverse complement strand
CCCTGTTTGGCGAGAACTATCCCATGTTCAGTTCCATGTACGCCGGGTTCGGTTATGGTGCTGGTTTGATTAACGCTTCTGTGCTTGCGGGGGAGGAATATATCTGGGTCTTTTCAGAAAGTTCCCGCTGGATTCCCGTACATTACAAGCCGAGAATCGAGACTCGGATAGATGTAGGCAACCTGGAAGCCACGGTGGCTTACGAAGATGCCGATTACCAGAATAAGAAAAAGAAGGAAACGGGCGAGCGTAAGGAATGGAACGGCTCGCTACGCTACCGGTGTGGTGACGCTTGCCGCAAGGGAATGCTTCAGCTTTCGGCGGGAATCGCCTTCCGGAAGGTGGATGATGACCGCGTTGTCTATACCCGCCTAGAAGAGGACCGCGTACTTTTGCCTTTCATGGAGTTGAAGTTTGAGCCAGCCAAAGCTTTTGCTGCTCACGCCATGTTCGCCGTGAACGATAGGGATTGGCTGGTGCAGGACAGTATCGAGTTCAGACCGGCCGCTCCTGCAAAGTCGGGAATTACCCTAGGCGTGAAAAACATTTCGGGAACCCGGCTGAACCCTATGGCCGATACCGAGGAATTCTTTGATGGTGATACTATCTCCTTGACGGCGAATGGACAAATGAATCTGGTGCAGGGTTATGCTGGATTTACAGATACTTTGGGAAATCTGGAAATAGGCGGTCGGGGGAGCTTTTGGGCGGAATACGGTGCCGAAACTTTTGATGTGGATGGATATGTGGTAGATGATGACATGGTGTACCGCCATGGCGATGTTTCCCGCATCAATGATTGGATCAAGGGTGTGACTGGTGAGCTGTGGATGAGCGTCTGGTACCAGGAAATGTTTGCCTTCAAGGCCCTGGGCGGTTTTGAACGCATTGATGGCGAGGAAAGGCGTTTCGAAGTGACTCCCGCAGAATTCTTCGCCTCCTTCTCGGCGGACTGGCTCTTGCGTAAGAGCTTTAGGATTTCTCATTCCCTGCGTTACAGGAGTGACGCCAAGTGGAATCTGCGTAACCGTGATCCACTTACGGTGAAGGGAGACTGGTTCTGGGACGCCTCTTTTGAGCAACAGTTTCCTTTATATGGCCTTTATCTTACCGGTACGCTCTTGCACGTTTTAGGGGACGAGGTTATCGAGACTCCAAACGGCGCTCATAACCGCCTCCGCTTTGTGTGCACTGTCCGCAAGACGTTCTAGATATTTCGAGAAAAACTTTTCCAACGTCATCCTGGAGGGGTAAAACCCCGACGGGATCCATGCATTTTGTTCTAACGGTCGCATAAAGGCTTTAGTGCCTTCAGGCAAAAACTACTGGCGAAAAAGTCCTGCGCCTGACCGCGCTTGACCCACTTGATTTCAGGGGATGTGGGCGCGGTCGCCTTGCCGCTAAGCCGGATGTACAGCACGTCGCATTCCATCTTGTGGACGGTAATGCTGTGACGGAACTTGCCGATGTTCACGATGGATTGAACCTTGTCAGCGTCGATGTAATGTTCCGCCTGGGCGGGAATGCCTGCTGCGGCGTTCCGTGGGGATTCAAAATGGGGTAGGGTGAATTGGTTCTTGAAGAATTTTTGTCCACCATGGACGGCTAGAATTTTGTGATCAGCCGATTCTACGACAAGGACGGTACCGTGCCAGTCTTTTTGCGAATGTTTTTTGCTAGGCGGGAATTCTGCGGTTCGGTTTTCCAAAGCGGTGCGGCAAGAGGTGTGTAGCGGACAGTTTGTACAATTGGGATTTTTCACCTTGCATACAGTACGGCCCAGTTCCATCAGGGCCTCGTTGTGCATGTAAGCCTTGGGAGCGTTGGCGATTTCGCGGGCGTAATCCCAATAGATTTCGCTTGCACTTATGTCATTGCGAGCCCCCTTACAGGGGGCGTGGCAACCTCTGTGAACATTTTTGTCTGTGGGCAAAAAATTTAGT
Organism: Fibrobacter succinogenes; assembly: GCA_902781185.1. Classification (GTDB taxonomy): domain Bacteria; phylum Fibrobacterota; class Fibrobacteria; order Fibrobacterales; family Fibrobacteraceae; genus Fibrobacter; species Fibrobacter succinogenes_G. The sequence continues at coordinate 13,166 of CACZII010000020.1, read as the reverse complement.
GTGTACAGTCTCGAAAAGATTCGCACCAGGTTTCCGTCCAGAATGGCTTCGCGCTGGTGGTAGGCCAGGCTTAAAATGGCCCCTGCGGTGTACGCCCCGATTCCAGGCAGAGCCTCCAGTTCCTTTCTGCTGTCGGGCAAGGTGACTTTTCCCTTCGACGTCATCCTCGACCGAGTATTGCGAGGGAGGGGATCCATACATCTTATTTCAGAAGATTGAAAGATGATTCTCGCTGCCTTCAGAATGTTCCTTGCCCGGCTGTAATAGCCGAGTCCTTGCCAGTACTTGAAAACTTCTTCTTCAGAAGCCTTGGCCAGGGTTTCAATATCGGGAAACCGCTTCATCCACCTTGTAAAATAGTCGCGGACTGTGGAAACTTGGGTCTGCTGCAGCATGGTTTCGCTAATCCACACTGCGTAAGGGTCCCGCGGGGCGTCTAAATCGGTGGGTCGCCAGGGTAATTCTGCGGCGTTCTTCTTGAACCACTCGCGGAGTTTTTTTAGCGTTATGGCATCCATTATGGGCAACTGCCGTATGTTCCTACGGAAGTTATTTCAAAAGGAATTGAGAGTGTTGAAGTGGCTTTCCAGTAGATTTTAATGGCTGCAACCTGAGATAAATACTCATCTCGACCAAGGGAAATTTTGCCTTCCTTTTGTTCCTGTAAGAAATCATTCCAGCTAATTTTTGCAGAAGTCGATATCGGTTCTAAATAAGCCACAAATGGAGCAACCTTTTCACCTTGCTGGTGGACAAGTTCCACTATTGTCTCGGAAGAGATTTTGCCCGTCATGCAGAATCCCTTCCAAGAGGAAATGTCAGCTCCATCGCGTTTCTCATTGACTAGGTTAAAATAAAGTCCGGCGTAGGGAGTGCTATATCGGGAATTATCAAGGTATACGTTTCCGCAGAGCCCCGCACATTTTTCAGTGCCCTCATCCACGTTGATTACCGATACTCCGCCCTTTTCGTAGTCTCCAAAATCAATCCAAATTCCAGATGTTTTGTTGCCGTCGTCAAAACCGGTATTCACGGTCTTGTCATGGTCTGGTCCACACCAAAGGTCTCCGCACAAGGGGTTTGATGTTTTTGTAGACGATGAACTGTTGCCCTTTGAATCGCTGCTTCCGTCTAACCCGTTTCTGTTTTCTTTGCCTGCTTTGTAATCGCTGCAATTGGACAATTCTGGATGGAGCTCCCAGGTAATTTCGTTACCCGTGTCTTCACAGACGAGAATCGTGTTGAAACTTTCTTCAAAAAGAGTCCTGCCAATCCAAGAGTCGTCGCAGATGAAATCTCCTACAAGGCCGTGGTCGTCGCAGTCTTCGTGGTTTGAGTAGCGTTCATTGTTGGAATTGCTTCCGTTGGAACCATGGTTGTTTTCGTTGTTGCCATGATCCTTATGGTCGCCGTCCTCGTCGTCACAACTGCCGGCAAAGCATTCTAGTGCAGAAATGTCGTTTTCAGCACCGCTGCAGCCACAGAGTGCAAGCGAACACAACAGCGTCATACCTGCTGCACATTCCGTAAAGAATTTCAGGTTGTTTGTATTCATGGGTTACCTCTCTATTCTTTTTAGAATGCGAAGAATATGCCTATGCGGGGCACAATGTTCAAGCCAGTTGTATTGTACAAGAAGAACCTGATGTCGTCGTGGTCGCTAAAGGCATCTAGTTCGTTCATTTCATCTGGATAGTTTGAATACTGAGCCGATGTCATTCCTTCTACACCTTCTTTAAGCCCATCGGGGACCTCGGAACTGGACATCAATGCGCCTACGCCAATCATGTTGGTGGTAATGTCGACTCCAGCCAACACGCCAAAGCTGCTGGTGAACTGGTAGCCTATGACCAGATCGCCACCAAGTTCTAGGTCTAAGTTGTGTGCCGTATATTTCAATTCAAGTTTAGTTTTGGCCACTTCGTCAGGCATGCCAAGGCCTTGGAACATCTTGTAGTCGCCGATCTTCTTTTGGAATACGGCCTTTTGCATCTTGTAGTCAAAGTCAAAGATTAAGTGAATGGCCAATATGAAATTTTCCGTAAGTGGGGATACGCCAAAGCCGAATTTAAAGTTGGCGTCAAGTCCGCTGAACTTGATGTTCTTTTTTCCGCCTCCATCCCATTCGCTCATGATGTAGTTAACGCCTAGGCCCACTACCGAGGAATACAGGCTCTTTTCTACGCGGATGCGGTTCCAGTTAATGCCAAATCCAAAGTGGCTGGCGTCTACGTCGTAGTCGGGACTCTTTAGACCGTAGGTCTCGGACTGGATGGGAATGGAAAAGTTAAAGCTTTGCAGGCTCTTGTAGTCCTTTTCCTTTTCTTCTTTTTTGGCTGTGCTGTCAGCCTCTTTGCAACAACACCCTGCATTTGAGTTCTCTGTCGGTGGCGCGTAGCCGAAATACCCGTAGAATCCCTCGGGCGGCTTTCCGTAACCCTGCACATACATTTGCTGGGGTGGCTCGTAGGCGGGGGCCGGTTCCACATAAGGTTCTACGTAGGTTTGTGTAGAATCCTGTTGCGGTATGGCTTCCGGGGCTTGTTCGGCATAAACGGGTTGGGCCTCAACGGCTGCGGGTTGCTCATTTGTGGCTGCTGGCTGTTCGGCATACACGGGTTCCTGCTGCGGTTCAGTGGCGGCAGGGATTTGTTCCACAACGGGCGCAGGCTGCTCGGCATAAGTGGGTTGTTGTTCGGCCTGGCCGTAAACTGTGGCGCAAGCTAGCGTCAAGAATACCGTGGACAAGCAGATAGATGTTTTTTTAGACATATAGCGCCCCCGTGCAATCGCATCTCAAATAATATACACAAAATAACTGGCATATACGCCAAAGAAATCTATTGGGAATAGTCCAAATTGAGGAGAAGACAATTTTTACAGCCCGTAGGCTTCTTTTTTTAGCTTCCTGAAGTATTCGAACTGGGCCTTGGTGGAACTTTCCATGGTGTACTTTAGACTGCGCTCGTGGGACACCTCGCGCATCTTGGCGTAAGCTTCGGGCTGTTCCAGGAACAGGGAGCGGCATTCCTCCAGGGCGTTCAGCCATGCCTCTTCGTCAATGGGAAGGATTCGCCCAGCGGCTTCGTCCATTACGATATCGTGGGGGCCACCGTAGTCGCTGACCAGGGCAGGTGTGCCAGTGGACATGGCTTCTACCACCACGTTTCCGAAGGTGTCGGTGGTGCTCGGGAACAGGAAGAAGTCAGAATCGGCGTAAAGGCCTGCCAGGGTTTCTCCGCCTTGTTCACCGGCAAAATGGACGCTGCTATTGCCTTCGTAGAACTTCTTTATTTCTTCCAGGTACCAGCCGTAACCCACGTACATGAGTTCTACATCGTCGTGCTTTTCGGCAAACTTTTTCCACACACGGTTCAGGAACTCCAGGTTCTTTTCCTTGGAAATGCGGCCGATGAAGGAGAAACGGACCTTGCGTGCGTTGTCTTCGCTGTACTTTTCCCAAGTACCTTTGCCACGCATGTCTGGCGAGAACTTCTCTAGCGGGAGGCCACGGGGGAGAATCTTCACCTGGTTCGCGGGAATTTTCAGTTGCGAAGTGAGAATGTTGGCGTAGTCCTTGCAGGGGCTTACCACCGGCTTGGTCATGCCGTAGAAAATCTGCATGAGCCAGAGAACGTAGCTGTACATCCACTTGGCCTTCACCAAGGTCTTGGTGTAGGTGGGCACGTCGGTACGGTAGTGGCTGAACACCTTGATGCCTGCCACCTTGGCGCAGAAACATACCAGCCAGGCGCCGGGGCTTGGGGTTTCGAACTCAATTAGATCAACGGGGTAGCGCTTCAGCAGCCTAAGCACCGGGCCTATGCGGGGAATGGCCAGTTCGCTGTTGGCATACCCCAGCTGTTCCATACTGAACATACGGGGGAGCAGCAGACAGTACCCGTTTTCCACCACGCCGCAGGGGCGGGTGTTGAAGGCGTTCCCGGCCAGGAAAGCCTTCATGCCGTGGGCACGCATGTAGGGAATCACGTTCCGCAGGTTGTTGGCAATGCCGTTGGTCTCGTCTAGATTATCGGAATAGAACAAAATGCGCACGTCGTCGGCTGGGTGTTCCCGGCGTTCCTTTTTCAGGTAGGAACGGAGCTTCAAAAGCTTAGGCAGGTTGAGAATCAGGGTACCAAAGACTACCGGCGGAATCATGCAGGTACGGATGTTTCCGGGCGGCTGGTGCCTGAAACTGAACATCTTCTTGAACGTACTGGTGACATTGCGTCCGAAAATCGACGGGCGCGTGTCCAATGCGTCGGTCGGTTTAAGCTTTGTTGAATTTGACGCAGTCGTCATACTTCACTCCTTTTCCACCGAACAGGTCCAGGGCCGATCCGATGGTGAGGTCAATCAATCCGTTAGAAATTTGCTTGCAGTGTTTTAAGTCGGCAAGGGACTTGGCGCCGCCGGCATAAGTGCAGGGGATGGGGCTGTTTTCGGCAAGGAACATGATAAGTTCGTCGTCCATGCCCTGCTGCTTGCCTTCCACATCGGCGGCGTGAATCAGGAACTCATCGCAGTAGCTAGAAAGGTCTGTAAGGGTTTCGACGGTAATTTCAATGTCTATCAGGGTCTGCCAGCGGTTGATGGCGATTTTCCAGCGGGGCTGTGCCTCGTCGGGTTCACTGACCCGCTTGCAACTCAAATCTAACACCAGATGTTCCTTGCCCACGGTTTTGGACAGGCGTTCCAGGCGTTCCCGGTCTAGTTTTCCGTCGGGGAAAATCCAGCTGGTTACGATCACGTGGCTGGCGCCTGCATCCAGGTATTCCTGGGCATTGTCGGCGTTAATGCCGCCGCCTACTTGGAGCCCGCCGGGGTAGGCGGCAAGGGCGGCCTTGGCGGCTTCGACATTCCCCTTGCCGAGCATAATAACGTGACCGCCCTTAATGCCGTCTTTCTTGTAAAGCTCGGCGAACCAGGCGGGGGAGCGGTCTGTTTCGAAATTGGTCTTGAGGCCCGCTCCGCTATCGGAGAGGGAGCTGCCGACAATCTGCTTGACACGGCCTTCGTGCAGGTCTATGCAGGGGCGAAATTTGGTCATCAGTCCTTTACTCCCGTTACGGTCCAGTCTACCTTCTTTTCGTGGTTTCCGTCGCTACGGCCCCTGTAAAACAGGACTTCGCCGCCGGCGGCAAGCTTCATGGCCTGCCTTGCCACCCAGCTGTCAATTTTGTCTAGCAGGGACGCTTTCTGATAGGTTTTATTTACGGCGAAGGTCAGAGTGGGGACTCCCTCGGTCCATTCGATTCCCAGGGTTTCCTTCGGGAATTTTTTGCCATCGTAACCGTTGTTGCCGTCCTTGAGTGCTGTGGGCATTGCCACCTTCGTGCCCTCGGGGCTGTTATAGATGACGTATCCCATCAGCTCGCCCTTGGTGCTTAGGGACACACGCCCCGCATACATGGGGTTGCGGGCGTTGGTGCTAAAATTGATAGTCCGGCGGACCATGTCGGTAGCCTGTGCGGATTGCCAGATCTGGTCCATGTAGGCATAGCCCTTCACGGTAAGGGTGTCGTTGTTATAGGCAATCTTTCCGGAAACGCGGCCGTAGGGAATGTGGATGTACTGGCCCATCTTTTCTTTACCTACGTTCCACACGCCGTTTCCTATGACCTTGCCGGTCTCGGCGCTTTCAAAGGTCACGTCCAGCAGGAATTTCCCGCCCTTGTCGGCGGTAAAGTATACCCGGTGTCCCTTGCCTGGCTTGTTTTCCATCTTATATTCGCCCTTGATGTCGATGCTACCCGAGTTCTTGTCGGCCTTCAGGCGCTCTGGTGGGTACTGACGGCCCACCGTATAGGTCTTGCCCTTAAAATTCCAGAAGGTAATGTCGCAGGTTACCTTCTGCCCAGAGGCTGGTACCTGTAACAGGGCGTAGTTCACGAAAGCCCGGGTTCCGTTGTCGAATACAAACTGGTAGCTCCAAGTCTCGTTGAAATCCTTGCCTACGTTTGGGTGGGGCATAAAGTCGTTTACGGTCAAGTTACGCACAGCTCCCTGGGGCGCTGCGACGTCGGCAGCACTGGCAAAAAGCGCCATAACGGTCAAAAGCCACACCGTTCTAACTAGAATGTGCGTTTGCATTTTCATGCTATAAATGTAATAATTTAGGCTAAAAATTATTTAGTTATTCCACCAGCTTTTTATCAAGCAGTGGGAAAATCCGGTTCAGTTCCAGCAAATCCATGATGCGGTCGAAATCCCCGAAAAAGAATTCCGATTGTTCCAGTTTTGCATGGAAGTCCAGGGTGGTGTCGGGGGTGAGAATACCCTTCTCTACCAGGGAACCGATTGTACGTGTAGTAAGGGTCATGCCGTGCATGCTCTTTTTGGCTTCGGCTTTCAATTCACTTGTGGGAATGGCGCTGAGACCGTTGCGGAGTGGAGCCTTGTTCTGTCTGGAAAGCTTGATGAACACCGTCAGAACCATCTGGTCGGTCATGGAAAGAATATTTGGGCTTACCTTGTGTTCTAGGGCGCGGTAGCGTAGGGTCTCATAGAGTAGGTGGATCAGTTCTCTCGATTCCACCTGTACCGAATCATCCTGAATCTTGAGAACGCCCAGTTCCTGGAGCATCCGGAGCAACTTGCGGCATTCTTCGGGGCGCGAACCGTTCATGCGGGCGGCCCGTTCCGAAAGCAGGCTTACGGGAACCGTGTTGCTGTTCAGCTCTTTCAGGAGGCCCGAGAACAGGTATAGCAGGGAAGGCAGTGCCTGCACCAGGTCACTCTTGCGCTTGTTCTCTTCGCCAATGTGGTTTCGACGGATTAGGAATTCGATGATGGAACGCAACCACGAAGGCTTTTCATCTAGGATAGCCTTAAGTTGTTCGTGGTCTACCACCTGGATTTCGCAATCTTCTTCAGCCTTTAGGGTGTATTCCCTAGGAGCATTTTCCAACAGACTGAAAACATCAATGATGGAGCCAGGTTCAAAACGCTTGGCGTCTGTGCTAACTTGCCCACTGCACGATCCTACCAGCGCTCCTGAAATGACAATGTATAGCGAGGAGGCAAAATCCCCTTCCAGGCATAGGAAATCACCGGCGGAGAGTTTCATCAGATAGTCCCCCTCAGGTTGATTTCGTAACGGAGTGCTAGTAGGAAATATTGAATCTTCTTTAAGTCGGGCGCAAACAGGTTTTCCTTTGGTTTTTCAAACCAGCCTAGGCCTTGCATCTTTATCCAGTCGGCGGCGGTGAGGGCGATGTTGTTCTTCTGGAAAAACGTGAGCCATGCGGGAGGATCTTGGGGTGTTGCTTTTTCGATTATAGACAACCTAATAAGCGCCTTTTTCTGGTTCAGGGTAAGTTGCAGGGGAGGCCAGGGCTTGTCTTGCTCTTGCGCCTCCAGATAATCGGCGAAAAGTTCCAAAAGTTCGGGCTGTGTCACTGTCACCGTTGGGCCGGAGATATCTACGAATTTCCTGCGGCATAGGGCTTTCAGGTCTTCCTTGACGCTTGGAGCGCTTGCCTTGGTCTGCCAGCAGAATTCCTGGATAAGCCCCTCTAGCGGGTAGGGTTCGTCTTTCTTCTGGTGCCTGCAGAATTCTGCTAGGCTTATTAGTGCGTTTTTGGCCCTGCTGTTGCGACTATTCTCTTTCCGTTGCCGGTTCCGTGCCGAAAGTTCTCGGATGACCGCCAATAGCCATAGGGGAATGTTCTTGAGTTCAGACTCCATGCAGTCTTCGCCCACCACGGTGATTTCGGAGTCCACCGTGGCTTCCAGGTCGTAGCGGAATGGCTCCCGTTCCAAAAGGGCGGCTACACCGACCAGATCGCCGGGTTGCATGGTGAACATGACCTTGCGGGGGGACTGGGTACTGTCTACTGCAGCCAGTTCACCCTTGTCCAGGATGATAATTTTGCGTTCCTGGTCGTTATGGGAATATACAACAAAACCCGCCTTCACGCTGATGTGCGTGGGCGGGATAACTTGTTGTAGGGAATTCCCGTTCATCGGGAAAGGACCCTTAGAGCCTGATTAGGCCTCGCGTTCGTCGATACGGGCAGCCTTACCGCGGAGGTTGCGCATGTAGTAGATGCGAGACTGGCGAACCTTACCGGCACGGTCCAGGACGATGGAGTCGATGCGGGGGGAGTTCACCGGGAAAATACGTTCCACGGCAACAGAGCCGGACATCTTGCGGACAGTGAGGGTCTTGGAAATGCCGGAGTTCTTCTGCTGGATCACAACGCCCTTGAAAGGCTGGATGCGTTCCTTGGTTCCTTCAATAACCTTTACGTTCACCGTGACGGTGTCGCCAGCGCGGAAGCTAGGGGCTTCAGCCTTTACGTTTTCGTTATGGATAGCTTCGATGTTCAGGGACATAATGTGTACCTCTTAATTATTTGTCGCCAAATTTAGCATTTAATTTGAATTTTTCAAGGATGTCGGGGCGTCTTTCCTCGGTTCTTTTCAAGGATTCCTGCTTCCGCCATTCAGAAATGTTCTTGTGGTGACCCGAAAGCAGCACTTCGGGCACCTTTTTGCCCTCGAAAACCTCGGGGCGGGTATAGACCGGCCAACCCAGTAGCCCCTGGGCAAAGGAGTCCGTGTCGCCGGATTCACGGTTCCCGAGGGCCCCGTCTTTTAGCCGCACCACGGCGTCGGTTAGGAGCATGGCGGGCAGCTCGCCGCCGCTCACCACGAAATCCCCGATGGAAATCTCCATGTCCACCTCGGACTGGCGTATGCGGTCGTCGATACCCTTGTAGTGTCCGCACACGATGACCAGGTGTTCTTCCTTGGAAAGATCCGCGGCAATCTGGTGGGTGAGGGGGACGCCGTCGGCGGTCATGTAGATGACCTTGCCTCCGTCTTCCTTGACTCCCGTGCTTCGGATAGCCTGGGCCAGGGGTTCCGGTCTAAGCACCATTCCCGGTTCGCCACCGTAGGGAACGTCGTCCACCTGACCGTAGTCGTTGATGGCGAAGTCCCGCAAAAACACGGTGTTGAACTGCAAGATTCCCTTGTTCTGGGCACGGCCCATGATGGACTGGGTCATGGGGGTGAACATCTCGGGGAATATGGTGATGCAGTCGATTCTCATTGGCGAGCCTCCGGGCTTGCAGACTTCTCCTCGGGGCATAGTGCCCGCAGGTAGTCGCCGTCGCAAATGATGGCCTGGTTTTCTTCGTCAATTTCTGACACGCAGTCCTCAATCCAGGGGGCGAGGATGGTTTTCTTGGAAAACTCCGCCTCGGCCTCGGGAACGAACTTAATGAGAAAAGCGTCCACGGTGGGCAGTTCCTGCACCTCCAACACTTCGCCTACAGTGCGTCCGTCCGTGAGCTTCACTGCAAATCCTGCCAGGTCGTCCAGGTAGAACTCCCCTTCGGGGGCGGGAATCCGTTCGTCGGGGCTTACCATCAGGTTGCCGTTCACCAGGGGCCGCAAGGACTCGGGTGTGTCGAAGCCCTTGAACTTCAGGTGCCAGAGGGCTCCTGCCAGTTTGGAATCTTCCACCGTGAGTTCTACGAACTGTCCGTTCACCTTCTCGACCACCACGGCTTTCAAGAGCTTATGGCGCTCCGGGTCATGGGTCAGCGGGCGGGCCTTGATATAGCCCTTTACGCCATGGCTTCCCATGAGCTGACAGACGGTGATGTGGTTTGAGTAGTCGGGCACTGGCAGGATGTGGAATGTGAGGTGTGTGGTGAGGAAATGTTCTTAGACGAAAAAAGTCCTGTGCGCTTGGCACAGGACTCTGCAAAAGGGTGCGATTAGGCTTCGGCCGGGGCTTCAGCGGCAGCTTCGGCAGGAGCTTCGGCGGCTGCAGCGGCTTCGGCAGCGGCGGCTTCCTTGGCGGCCTTTTCAGCTTCGATCTTGGCGAGAGCCTTGGGACCCAGCTTGGCCTTCTTGGCCTTGTCGGCCTTAGGAGTGGCGACCTTGCCTTCGATGGAGCGGCCGGCGCGGAGCTCGTGGAAGAGTTCCATGATGCCAACCTTCTTCAGGAGGCTGCGGACGGTGTCAGAGGGCTGAGCGCCGGTCTGGAGCCACTTGAGGACCTTTTCCTGCTCGAAACGGATTTCGGGCTTCTTCAGGTTGGGGTTGTAGAAACCCACCTGTTCGATAAAGCTATCGTCGCGGGCCTTGCGGCTGTCGATGACCACGGCGCGGTAGATGGGGTTGTGACGCTTGCCAAAGCGAGCGAGACGGATAACAGTTGCCATTTTAACCTCTTTTAGGGTTGATTGTTTCTTTTTGAGGCCAAATATAACAACAAAAAACTTGTGTGTAAAGGACGGAATGTAAAATTTTTCCGTTCTTTACAGATAAACTAACATGCGAAAACGTCGCTAAAACTATCGTTTTTAAACAAAAAACGGCAATTTTATCAAAAAATCGCCGTTTTTTGTGAAAAATGGATTTGCCTGGTTAGGCTTTTTCGATGGTCACGGACTCGATGATGACATCGTCATAGGGGGCGTCGCGGCGGTCTGTCTTGACACTAGCAATCTCGTCGAGCACGTCAAAGCCTTCGTAGAGCTGACCGAACACGGAGTAGCCGTCGGCAGGACCGGGGCCCACCTGATCGTGGTCCAAAAAATGCACATTGTCGCCGTGGACAATGAAGAACTGGCTGCCGATGGAGTTGGGCATGGCGGTCTTTGCCCAGCTGAGGGCGCCACGCATGTGGGAGAGACAGGGGTCATACTTGTCGCCGATGGTGGTGCCGGGACCCTTAGCGGAGTGTCCGCCGGTTCCGTTCCTGTTGGTGAAGTCACCACCCTGGATCATGAAGTCCTTGATGATGCGGTGGAAGGGTGCGCCGTCGTACTTGCCCTGCTTGGCAAGCTCGATGAAGTTCGTTGCGCATTCGCCAACGCGTTCTTCGAAGAGGCGGAGCTTCATTGTGCCGTGGTTGGTTTTCATGATGGCGATGGTTTCGCCTGCCTGGGGTTTGTCGAGCTGGTTGAACATGGGGTCTCCTGTGTAACTATAAGGAACTGACATATATATAGTAAAAGAGTAATAGTTAAAATAGCAAGAAAGCCTAGAGCAAGAAAAAAATCTAATTTCTAGCACGTGAACCTAAAACGAGCGTAGCGACTGCGCTGACACCTATATGAAAGACAACTGTAAACGACTTCAAGAACTCCTCTCCGCTCAGGCCATGGAATTTGCCCTGGACGAGATGGCTGCGAAGATTGCAAAAATGCACCCTAGCGCCGACAACATGATTGTCCTTGGCATGGCGAGCCGCGGGATTCCTCTGGCCCAGAAGCTGAGCAAACGACTGAGTGAAAAGTTTGGCAAGCCCATCGAAACGGGTAGCCTAGACGCCACATTCTATCGTGACGATTTTCACTACCGTAAAAAGCTTGGCTCTACAGAAATGCGGTTTACGGAGATGCCCGCCTCCGTCGAAGGCAAGGTGGTAATCTTGGTAGATGATGTCCTTTACACCGGCCGTTCCGTTCGTGCGGCTCTCCAGGCTATCCTGGACTTTGGTCGCCCGTCGGTGGTTCGGCTTTGCGTTCTGGTAGACCGTGGCCACAGGGAATTGCCTATTGCGCCTGATTGTGTGGGGCTTACCGTAGAGACGGCCCAGAACCAGGAAGTCCGCGTGAACATAGAACCCATTGATAATGAAAATTCAGTCTACCTTGTAGAAGTGGAGGCCTAGCTTGAGCGCACTTGAAATAAAGCACTTGTTCGGACTGCGCGGCGTGTCCAAGCACGATATCCGCCTGATTCTCGATCATGCCAAACAGTTCCGTGAAGTTCTGGAACGGCCTGTGAAAAAGGTCCCAAGCCTCCGGGGTATGACAGTAGTGAACCTGTTCTTTGAGAACAGCACCCGTACCCGCACCAGTTTTGAACTTGCCGAAAAGAGACTCTCGGCAGATACGGTGAACTTTACCAGTAGCAACTCTAGCGTCAAGAAGGGTGAAACGCTGGTTGATACTCTCCGCAATATCGAGGCCATGAAAATCGATATCGTGGTGGTCCGCCACAAGGGAACGGGAGTTCCGAAATTTTTAGCGGACAACAGCAACGCCATCATCGTAAATGCTGGTGATGGTGCCCACGAGCACCCGACCCAGGCTCTGCTCGACATGCTTACGGTAGAAGAAAAACTGGGAACTCTAGAAGGTAAGAACGTGACTATTGTCGGCGACATTCGTCATAGCCGGGTGGCCCGCAGTAACCTCTGGGGCATGACCACTATGGGTGCCCATGTGACCCTGTGCGGACCTAGCACCCTGGTTCCCCGCAATACGGAACTCATGTCTAACGTCACCTGGGAAAGCGATGTGAAGAAGGCTGTGAAAAATGCAGATGCCATCATCGCGCTTCGCCTGCAAAAAGAACGCATGGACGACGCCCTGCTTCCCAGCATGCGCGAATACCGCAATACCTTCGGTATCACCCATGAACTTCTGGAGTGTGCCAAGGACAAGGTGCTGATTATGCACCCGGGCCCAATTAACCGTGGCGTGGAACTGGACAGCGAAATCGCCGACGGCGATAATTCCGTCATTCTCAACCAGGTGACAAACGGCGTGGCCGTCCGCATGGCGGTACTTTACCTTCTGGCAGGAGGCCGTGGCAATGAATAAGATTGTACTTAAGAATGTTCGTCCCTTTATCAATGGAAAGTTTGAAGCGCCTACGACCATGAACCTTGCCGATGGCAAGTGGGTCAAGGATTCCTTGACGGATGCTCCCGTCTTTGATGCTGGTGGAGCTTTGGCTCTTCCGGCCCTGTTTGGCCTGGGGCTTGATTTCAAGGAACCTCTCCGCGATGACATTTACGATTTCAAGGATGGCGTGGATGCCATGCGTCGTGGAGGCTTCTACGGTGGCCTTTACGAGAGCTCCGACAACGCCATCGACGATTCTCGCAAGCTTTCTGCAATCAAGCAGATTAGCAGTTTTGCCGGTTTCTCTTTCGCCTTCTTGGGGGCCTTCAGCGTAGGCTATAAGTGCAAGGAACTGACCGAAATGATTGAACTTGCCGAAGAAGGGGCCGTTGGCTTTGGCGATGGCAATCAGGATGCTTCTCGGACAAGGTTCCTTCGTCTGGCCATGGAATACGGTTCCATGACGGGTAAGCGTTTCTTCTTTATGCCCCTAGATGAATCCTTGCGTCATCACGGGCTTGTCCACGAAGGTCATTACGCCGATACCCTCGGCATGAAGGC
>CACZII010000019.1 GCA_902781185.1 Fibrobacter succinogenes | reverse complement strand
GCCATGAAGCGCTGGGCTCTGGATCGCGGTGCTACACATTTTACCCATTGGTTCCAGCCCCTTACGGGTTCCACCGCCGAGAAGCACGATTCCTTCTTGGAACTGGAAGATGGCAAGCCCATCATGGTCTTTAGCGGCAAGAACCTGATTGTGGGCGAGCCCGATGCCTCTAGCTTCCCCAGCGGTGGCCTGCGTTCTACCTTCGAGGCTCGCGGTTATACGGCCTGGGACCCCACAAGCCCTGCCTTTATCAAGCGTCACGGCAACGGTGCCACGCTTTGCATTCCCACTGCCTTCTGCAGCTATACCGGCGAGGCTCTGGACAAGAAGACCCCGCTGCTCCGCAGTCTGCAAGCCCTTTCCAAGTCTACACAGAGGCTCATGACCTGCTTCAAGGCGGCCCCCAAGAAGACCACGGTGACCTTGGGTGCCGAGCAGGAATATTTCTTGATTGACAAGCGTTTCTACCTGCAAAGGCCTGACCTGTACCAAGCTGGTCGTACCATCTTCGGGGCAACCCCTGCCAAGCATCAACAGATGGATGACCATTACTTCGGCAGCATTCCCACCCGCATCTTGAATTTTATGAACGATGTGGAAGTGGAACTGTGGAAGCTCGGTATTCCGGCCAAGACCCGTCACAACGAGGTGGCTCCTGCCCAGTTCGAGTTGGCTCCTATCTTTGAAGAGGTGAACCTGGCCTGTGACCACAACATGCAGATTATGGAAGTACTCCGTCAGGTGGCGGACCGTCACGGTCTGGTGTGCCTGCTGCATGAGAAGCCCTTTGCAGGCGTGAACGGCTCGGGCAAGCACAACAACTGGAGCATTACCTATGGTCATGGAAACCTGCTGAATCCCGGCAAGGACCCGCACCAGAATGCCGTTTTCTTGACAACCCTGTGCGCCGTGATCTATGCGGTGGATACCCACGCCGACTTGCTCCGCATGACAGTAGCGGGTGCAGGTAATGACCATCGTCTGGGTGCCAACGAGGCGCCTCCGGCCATTGTGTCCATGTACTTGGGCGACCAGCTGATGGACGTGATTGAACAGTTGGAACAAGGCGTGCCCAAGTCTAGCAAGCAAGCCGGTGCTATGCGTATCGGTGCAGACATGTTGCCGCCGCTGCCCCGCGATGCTACCGACCGTAACCGTACCAGTACTTTTGCTTTTACTGGAAACAAGTTCGAGTTCCGCGCTCCGGGTTCCAGCCAGAGCTGTTCCGAGCCCAACGTGGTGCTGAACACCATCGTGGCCGAAGCCTTTGACATGATTGCCGAACAGCTGGAAAAGCTGGATGAGAAAAGCTTCCACGCGGGCCTGCAGAAGATTCTGCAGAAGATCGTGAAGGAACACAAGAAGGTGGTCTTCAACGGCAACGGCTATACCGATGAATGGATTGCCGAAGCGGAACGTCGTGGGTTGCCTAATATTCGTACCTCCATGGAAGCCCTGAAGGCCCTGGTGAAGGAAGAGAATATTGCCTTGTTCGAGAAGTATGGCGTGATGAACCGTCGCGAACTGGAATCCCGTTACGAGGTGAACGTGGAGGATTACCACAAGCGCGTGCATATCGAAGGCGAGATTGCCCGCGACTTGGCGAAGAACGTAATTCTGCCCAAGGTGGTGGATGCCTACTCCAAGGCCCTCAAGACCAACGAGATGGCCTTGAACCAGGGATTCCCTGGCTTGGATAGTTATGCCAAGTCCTTGGGCGAAGGTTGCGAAAGCTTGTCCAGGATCACGAAGACATTCTGGATGCTATGGCTGAGCTCCGCAAGGTGGTGGACGGCCTGGAAAAGGTTGTGCCCGACGATTGCTGGCCTTTGCCCAAGTATAGAGAAATGCTTTTCATCTATTGATGAAAAGCATTAATTTTGGAAAATCTTTAAAGAATAGTGCTTAGGGACTATTCGGCGTCCTTGATGCAACGGACGCTGTAATAGTATCCCTTGTCGATATATTCGGGAACATCGTTATCTACAAAAGCAATATGGTCGGCTTCATTCAGACCTTCCTCTGTGGAAGTCCAGAAGAAGGCGTCTTCTTCTTCATCCAGAGGCCATCCGCTTGGAATGATACGACCCGCCGGCAATACGGAGAAATTATAGGCATCCGTGCCGCCCCATGTTTTTGACCTGAGGTCTGTGTAATTTGTTGCAGCAATCAGAGCGCTCCATTCTACATAGCTAGGCAAATGCCATCCGTCGGGGCAAACTCCCTGCACCGTATCTCTAACATCATATCCGCAACGATGACCGTAACCGCATTGGGCATCTGTTTTTCCCATTGCAGCTGCCCACGTATAGAGACGCCCGAATTGAGCGCAATGGAAACCTTCGTAATCGTAACAGTCGCTGCCTTCATCAGTGATGTAGTTTAGGTTTTCTGCCATCCATGTTCCAGAATAGTTCTTGCTCGGAATGTCGATCGTCACAATCTTGTACACATGATAATCGCGGGTGTCGCAGAGTTGTGTTGTGGGGTTAAAGGACTGGCCGCTGCAGGACGGCAGAGCTTTCAATTCGCCGTCTTCGGAGCAATAAAGTATTGTCGGGTCATAAGTTGAACGACCACATTTGTTGTAGACCGACCCGGCGACACAGAATTGGTTTGCAGGTTCATACGGCATGTCGGCGCACATGGCCTTGTAAAGTGTTACGGGTGCGTCCTCTCCACAGGTTACCGTTACAGAACCATAACCATCATCCTCGAGGGAACAGCCTACGCCTTCGCTGCCGTTGAGCACAACGCCCACGGAATCGGTGCCACACACTATTTTGTAGCCCTTGTTGTCATCCAGCGCTACTGCGGTGCAGGATGCTCCCGGTTCGCCCGGGATACCTACGCCGTTTTCGCCTTTGGGCCCTTGTTTGCCTACGCCGTCTTCGCCCTTATCGCCTTTTTCACCCTGTTCTCCTTGTTTACCCTGGAGGCCTTGTTCTCCTTGTTTACCCTGGAGGCCTTGTTCACCTTGTTCGCCCTTTTCGCCTTTCAGGCTTTGCCACTTGCCGTCGGCGCAGAAGAACGCGGCGGAAGAGTCTGTGGCATAGACCATTTCGCCTGCGTTGTCGTCGGTGCAGTCGGGTATTTTGGCGCCTTTCTCAATGAGGGTCATTCCCGTGGTCTCGGTAATGTTGTTGGTGGTTTCGTCGCCACAGGCGGTAAGGCCTGCGATGGTCATGGCGGTGGAAACCGCCAGGAGTGTTTTTTTCATTATGATTCTCCGTTCTTGAAAATTTTCTGTGGAATTTAAGAAAAAAAGTTGGATTTGACTTGTGTTCGGAAAGGAATAGGTGGTTTTGGGGTGTTTTGGGGTGTTGCAGAAACCCCTGCGGCTCTGATATGCTTGCTCAAAAGTTTGGCAATCATATCCCTCGCCTTACGGGGTTTTAGGGGTGGGACCCCTAGGAGAAGGGGTAGGGCGAGCACGGCTCGCACGAGGGGGAGGCTTCCCCCTTTGGGTAGTTTACTACATTTCCCTACTACTACCAAGGGGGTCTTATGCAAGATGCAGAACGTGATGAACGCATATCCGAGCTTGTGAAGAAGGACCAGGAGCACGATGCCCGTCTGGACGCACAGGCCGAGAAAGACTACGAGCACGACCTGCGTATCGATTCCCTCTACAGTAAGGAAAGGGAACAGGAATTCAAGCTGAAGGCCCAGGTGGCCAAGGACGCGGAGCACGATTTCCGCTTGAACTCCGTGGACTCCAAGAACGAGGAGCAGGATTCGGAACTGCACCGCCAGTCTGTCAAGGACCGAGAGCACGATACCCGCCTGGAGGCCCTGGAAAAGCTTTATGCGGACCTGGCCGCCCGTGTGGAATTTCTGGAATCGCAGCTGAAAAAGTAGGGGCCAAGGTGTCGCAGCCTGTCCGCAATATCGCCATCCTTGCCCACGTGGATGCGGGTAAGACTACCCTGTCGGAACGGATTCTGTTCACGGCCGGGGAGGTGCGTCGCCCGGGGCGTGTGGAAGAGGGCCTTGCCACTATGGACTACCTGCCCGAAGAGAAGGACAGAGGCATTACCATCGAGAGCGGCGTCGCCCATTTTGAGTGGAAGGATACCTGGTTTAACTTTATCGATACGCCGGGGCATGTAGACTTTGGTGCCGAGGTAGATACGGCCTTGACGGCCGTGGAAGGCGCCATTCTGGTGGTGAGTGCTGCCAGCGGCGTGGAAACCCAGACGGTAGCCGCTTTTAAGAAATTGCGTGAGGCCGGCGTGCGGACAATCTTGTTCGTGAACAAGTTGGACAACCCTGATTATTCTCTGGACGAGACTCTGATTAACATTGAAGAAGTGTTGGGGGTGCGCCCGGTACTGATGACCCTGCCCGAGTATCGGGATGGCAAGATGACGGGTGTGCTGGATGTGCTGAGCAAGAGTCGCCTGGAACATTCGGAATCAGGCGAAGAGGTGGTGGATGACGGCTGGAATGTGGATGACGGTTGGGACCAGGCCCACGACCTAAAAAAGCATTATGCCGAGGCGGTGGAGTTTGCCAGCAATTTTGATGATGAAATTTTGAAGTTTGCCATGGAAGGGAAGCCTGTGCCGCCAAAGATGCTGTTGCGAGGCCTGAAGGCTCTGGCATCAAGTGATGATTATGCCCTGTGCTATGCGGGTTCTGCCATGGAAGGCTTTGGTGTGCGGAGCCTCACGACGGCGCTGACCTTCTTTTTACCCGAGGTGCCCGCCTTTGGGGATAGCGAACTTGGCCAGGTGATACGCCTCAGGTATTTCAAGGGTGTGGGGGAGATTTCCATTTTCCGTAGCCACACCGACATGGAGCGCAAGGAGTGGCCAGCCGGTTTTGAATTCTCGAGGCTGAAGGCAAACTTGCTTGTTCCTGTGGACGAGATCCGCTCGGGAGATATTTATGCCATGCGGGCTCCCTTTGAGACGGAACTTGGGGAAGTGATTGGGATAGACGGGCGTGGGGAGGAGATGCCCCGTCAAGCGGGGCATGACATTGTGGATGAACAACCTCATTCCTCTATCCGCGATAGGTATCAGCCTCTGCTACAGACTCGCGTGGAGTGCTTGGGGTCTGAAGATTTCTTGCATGTGGACAAGAGCCTGGATATGCTTGGCCGAATGGACCCCAGTTTCCGTGTACAGAAGGACGATGGGGGATTCTGGTACCTGCATACGGTGGGCGAGGTTCAGTTGGACGTGCTGCTTTCGCGCCTCAAGCGGGAATTCGGCTGTGAGGTGAAGGCGGGTAGCCCCGAGGTTCGTTGGCAGGAACGGTTATGCCGCGATGTGGGGCCTGTGGAGAATTCTTTCCAGCTGGGACCCCATAAGATTTCTATTAAGCTGTCTGCAACTCCGTTGGAAGGCGATGCCCACGATATTCGGCTGGCGGCTGAGTTTCTGGAAACGGCTCCTCGCGAGATTTTGGCTGGAGTCCGCTCGGCGCTGTTGGAGTCTGCCGAAATCGGGATTCTCGGGAAGGGCGCGCTGGTAGGCGTGCGTTTCGAAGTGCATGAGTTTACTTGGACCGAGGGGGCGCTCCCGCCCATGATTAAGAAGGCTTGTGCCGATGCGGTCACAAAACTTATCAAGCCTGCTGATGTGGAACTTTACGAGCCCATCATGGAACTTTCGGTGGAATGCCCCGTGAACTTTGCCGGACTGGTGACCGGTGATATCCAGTCAAGGGATGGCAAGGTGAAGGAAATCGGTGGCGACGGAAAGACCCATTTCTTGAAGGCGGACATTCCCCTGCGCAAAATTTTTGGCTACGCCACGGGTGTGCGCAGCATCAGTAAGGGCACGGCCCTTTACAGCATGAAATTGCTGGGGTACAGGGCTATCCCTGCGTCATTCCGGCCTTGAGCCGGAATCTATTACATTCTCGCCATCTTGGCGCGGCGGCGGAAATGCTCAATAAGCGGGGCCACGGTTTCCTTGAAGTCGTCGTGAGTCTCGATGCGCACAAAATCGATGGACATGCGTTGGAACAGTTCCTTGGTGGCCTTGCCCTGGCGCTTTGCCTCTCGGGCAAATGCTTCGCGGAAGGTGGCGTCTCCGGTATCGATTAGAAGAGTCTCTCCGGTTTCGGGGTCTTCCAGTTCCACAAGGCCTGCAGGCGGGAGTTCCATTTCTCGCGGGTCCACCACGGAGACCGCAAGCACGTCGTGGCGCTTGCGCAGAATCTTGAAGGCGTTCTCGAAACCTTGATCCAGAAAGTCGCTCATCACCACGACCACGGCACGGCGGTTCAGAATCTTGCCGGCATATTCCAGCGCCACCTGGGTATTGGTGCCGTGGTGCTGCGGCTTGAAGTAGAGGATTTCGCGGACAAGCCGCAGCACGTGCTTGCGGCCTTTCTCTGGCGGAATAAACAGTTCCACTTGGTCGGTGTAAATCAGCAGGCCGACCTTATCGTTGTTCTTGATGGCGGCAAACGCGAGGAGGGCCGTCAAAGTCGCCATGACTTCACCCTTCATCTGCTTGCTGGAACCGAACTCCGAGCTGCTGGAGGCATCGACCATGAGGAGCATGGTCATCTCGCGCTCTTCGATAAACTTCTTGACGTAAGGGGAGCCGGTACGGGCTGTTACGTTCCAGTCGATAGTACGCACGTCATCGCCGGGCATATATTCGCGAACTTCGCTGAATTCCATGCCGTTCCCTTTGAAGGAGCTGTGGTAGGCGCCGGTCATGACGGTGTCCAGCGTTCCGCGTACGGAAAGCTCAATGCGGCTGACGGTCTTTAGAACTTCTTTATCGAGCATTTAGAATCCTTCGTGCCCGTAATATACAAAAAATGGATGCGGAAAACTAGTACGCGCCTTCGCCCTTGAATACGACTTTGAAGGTCTTGAGGATTAGCTTGAAGTCGTCGGCCAGCTTGCCACCACGGCGGATGTAGTCGTTGTCCAAGCGCATTTGGCCTTCGAAGGAGATGTTGCTACGTCCACTGACCTGCCAAAGGCAAGTAAGTCCAGGAGTCACGGAAAGACGCATGCGGTGCCAGGGCTCGTAGGTGGCCACTTCTTCGGGCAGGGGCGGGCGCGGGCCCACGATGGACATGTCGCCGTTGATGATGTTCACCAACTGCGGGAGTTCGTCTAGACTGAACTTGCGGAGGATGCGGCCAAAGGGATAGATGCGGGGGTCGTTCTTCATCTTGAAGGTCTTGCCGCCGGTCTCGTTCAGGGCCATGAGTTCTTTTTTGCGTTCTTCGGCATCTACGTACATGCTGCGGAACTTATACATGGTGAACAGGGAACCGTTCTTGCCCACTCGGGTCTGTTTGAAGATGATGGGCCCCTTGGGGTCGCTGATCTTTACAGCCAGGGCGCAGAACAGAAGCACCGGTGAAAGTATGATCAAGCCCAGTAGTGCTCCCGTAAAGTCCACGCAACGTTTGATGATATGCCTGAAGCGAATCTTGTGGGGGTGGGGCCAGATGTGGTCTAGGTTCAGGCGCGAGAGCGAGAAGAAACTCCCGTTGGTGCTGTTGAATTCCTTGATGGTGTCGGCCAGTTCCAGGTTGTCCTTCTCCTGGAGGCCCGTATAGAGATAGGCCTTGAAGATGGGCTTCTTGGGTTTGTGTCGCAGGTTCTGGATAAGGCCAGCATCGTTAAGCCTGTGGAGAATCTCCTTGCGGATGCTTTCTAGGGTAGAAAGGTCGGAATTCAGCAGGATGACACCGATACCGTTACCGTCGGAAAGGTAGCCGATGACATCAATGAACCTGAGGTGGGAAAACATGGTGAGCAGGCTGATACGCCAGGTCTGCTCTACAGTCTGGTTCGGCCAGGCCCAGCCCAACAGGTCGAATTGGTGGGCGTAAATCTGGATAAAGATAAAGGGCTTGCGGGTGCGGTTCGCCCGAAGGAATTCTTCGTTCAGCCGAGCCCTGAAAAGCCGGGCCGGGTAAACGATGTTTTTCAGCCGTTGCTCCGTCAAGATGGAGTCAATAGCTGGATTTACCGATTCCTGTTCCATAGTCCCAAATATAGCAAATAGTATTTTTTCTAAATTTCCCGCCGTAAAATTCAAAAACGGAGACGCCTTATGTTGCGTATTGGTCTTATTGGAACGGGAACCGTCGGTGGCGGTGTTATCCAGATTCTGGAACAGAAAATTGCCGAATACAAGGAAAAACTCGGTGTGGAACTGGAACTGGCCTGCATTTGCGCCAAGTCCGAAGAAGAAGTGGCCCCCTACAAGGCAAAAGGCTACAAGGTTTCGACCAACGCTGACGAAATGATTGCCGGCAACGACATTGACGTGCTGGTGGAACTGGCCGGCGGCTACAACATGCCCCGCAAGTGGATTTTGGCCGCTCTTGAAAGCGGCAAGCACGTGGTGACGGCGAATAAGGCCCTTTTGGCCAAGTATGGTCACGAGATTTTCCCCCTGGCCGCCAAGAACGGACTGCATGTGTTGTTCGAAGCCGCTGTCGGCGGAGGCATCCCTATTATCCGCAGCCTGCAGGAAGGCCTGCTGGGCTCTACGGTGGAAAGCCTCAGCTGCATCATCAACGGCACCTGCAACTACATCCTCAGCCGTATGGCCGACGAAGGCCTGGACTTTGACGTAGTGCTGAAGGATGCCCAGAAGCTGGGCTTTGCCGAAGCGGACCCCACCTTCGATATCGAGGGTATCGACTCCGCCCACAAGACGGCCCTGCTTGCAAGCCTCTGCAGCGGCAAGCGGGTGGATTTTGAAAAGATTCATGTGACGGGTATTTCCAAGATTACTGCCCAGGATATCGCCTTTGCCAAGGAAATCGGCTGTTGCGTAAAGCTTCTCGGTATCTATCATCGTGATGGTGACCGTGTGGACGCCCGTGTTCATCCTTGCTTTGTCTCTAACGAGAACCTGCTTTCCAACGTGAACGGCGTGATTAACGCGGTTTACCTCAAGTGCGACAATCTGGGCGAAACGGTCCAGACCGGTGCCGGTGCAGGACGCCTGCCGACGGCTTCTGCCGTGGTGGCCGACCTTGTGTCCTTGGCCCGCTCTGTGGACACGGGCAGCCGCAAGGCGCTCCCCATGGGCTGGTTCAATGTGGAAAATTCCGCCACGCTGGTGCCTATTTCGGAAACGTCCTCTCGTTACTACCTGCGCTTTACCTCCCGTGACGCCTGCGGTGTGCTGGCGAAGATTACAAGCGTCCTTGCCGAGAATAACATCTCCATCGAGACCATCATCCAGAAGAATGTGAAGGACCCGGGCAAGGTTTCTATCGTGGTCATTACCGAAAAGACCCAGGACAGCAAGGCCTCGAAGGCGGTGGACGCTATCGACGCCCTGCCCGAAATCGTGGAAAAGAGCCAGGTTATCCGTTTCCTGGTCTAAAAATTGGTTTCTGGACGGACCATTTTGTAGATTAGGCCTGTATGATTCGTGCAGCCACATTGGAAAGGGTGCTCCTGCTCCTTTCGGACTTTCTCGCCCTGACAATCTGCTTTGTCCTGGCGTACTGGGTTCAGTTCCATAGCGGCTGGATTGCCGAAAAGTTCGACCCTTCCAAGACCCTGGATGCCTATTGGCATATCGGCTGCGTCCTCAATATTTGCTGGCTTGCCTGGTTTACCTTTACTGGCCTTTATCGCACATGGCTCCTTCAGTCCAGAACTCTGCAGATTTTGCGGGTGCTTCGGGCGGTCTTTGTGGGTATTGTCCTGATTATCATCGGACTTTTCGGTTCTGAGTTCATGGGCAAGGTGGCTGCGGGGGTTCCCCTGAATGGCGACTATATCTACGGTTCCAGGTTCACCTGGATTCTTGTCTATGGTGTTTTTGTTCTGGTGTTCGTGGCGGCGTTCCGCATGGTCCTGTATCTTGGACTCAGGGCTTTGCTCCGTCGTGGTTATGGGGCGAACAAGGTGCTGGTGCTGGGCTGTACCGAATCGGGCAAGAACATCATGGAGGCCCTGAAGAACGCTCCCGAGGTTGGTCAGCGGGTTGTGGGCTTTGTGGATGAACGCTACCAGGTGATGGATCACCTGTTCTGTGGCATTCCCGTCTTGGGTAAGTATTCTGACCTGCCGACCCTGGTCAAGAAACTGGGGGTTTCGGGAATTATTATTGCCCATGATAGCACTTCGCCTCAGGAAATCATGCGCGTGTTGGTCTGGGTGTGCGAATTGCCCCTGCATATCTACATTGTTCCTGAACTTTATCCTGCGGTCAATGGACGGTTCAAGGGAAACCTGGTCCATGGTTTCGAATTGCAGGAACTCTTTGCCTTTGCTATGCCCCCTTGGCAGGTGCAGATTAAGCGTTTCCTTGATATTGTTATTGGCGGCTTTATTGGGCTTTGTTCTTTGCCGGTCTGCCTGCTGGCGGCACTTGCGATTAAACTTGATGACCATGGCCCGATTTTCTATTCCCAGGAACGCATTGGCCTTTATGGCAAACCCTTTACGGTCTACAAGTTCCGCACCATGCGTACCGACGCTGAAAAGTTTGGTGCTCAGTGGGCTACTAAGGATGACCCGCGTATTACCAAGATTGGCAAGTTCCTGCGCAAGACCCGCATTGACGAGTTGCCGCAGATTCTCTGTGTGTTGAAGGGCGACATGAGCATGGTGGGACCCCGTCCTGAACGTGCTGTATTTATCGGCAAACTTCGTGAACAGATTCCCTTTTACATTAGCCGCCTGAAGATGAAACCCGGTCTCACGGGCTGGGCCCAGGTGCGCCACCATTATGACACCAGCATTGAGGATGTGCAGATCAAGTTGCAATACGACATGTATTACTACGAGAACATGAGCCTATTGCTTGATTTCCAGATTCTTGTGCGGACTGTGTATGTTGTGCTGACCGGAAAAGGAGCGCAATGATAATGTGAAGTGACTAATGACAAATGTGTAGTTATTAATCTCACATTCCACATTTCACATTACACATTTTGATAACAGGTGATTAGAATATGTACGGCGACAATTCAACTCCCAAATTTCCTACTGAAGATGCCCTGACCATGATCCGCCTTGCCTTGGCGGAAGATGTGCGTACTGGCGATGTGACCAGCGAATGGACTATTCCTGCCGACCAGAGTCAGCATGCCCGCCTGATTGCGAAAGAAGACGGTGTGCTTGCTGGGCTTCCGGTGATAGAGCTTGTCTTTAAGGAACTGAAGGCCAATGTGAAGGTGACTCTTCACAAGAAAGATGGCGACGTGGTGAAGAAAGGTGACCTGATTGCTGAAATGGACGGCACTACCCACGAACTGTTGACTGGCGAACGTACGCTACTGAACTTTATACAGCAACTTTCTGGCGTGGCCACGGTGGCCCACACCTTCCAGGAAGCCCTGAAGGGCGGAAAAACCAAAGTGCTGGACACCCGCAAGACGGTTCCCGGATTCCGCACGCTGCAGAAGTACGCCGTGCGCGTAGGCGGCGGCTCCAACCACCGTATGGGACTTTTTGACATGGTGCTGGTAAAGGACAACCATATCGCTGCTGCGGGTGGCGTTCTCGAAGCTCTTGAAGTTGTTAAGAAGAATAACAAACAGAACTTGATGGTGGAAATGGAAGTGGAAAACTTCGACCAGCTGCGTGCCCTCCTCAATAAGGGTGTGGACGTGATCATGCTGGACAACATGAGCAACGAGATGATGGCTGAGGCTCTGAAGATTATCAAGGAAAGTGGTGACAAGTGCCTGGTGGAGGGTTCCGGCAACATGACGCTGGAACGCGCAAAAGAGATTGCGACCCTTGGCCTTGACTACATCTCTGTGGGTGCCCTTACCCATAGCGTGAAGGCACTGGATATCTCCATGAGGATATAGCTTCTACGAAAAAAGGAGATGCCTGCCTGCGCGGGCATGACAAATGGTAGATGAAAAAGAATTTGAAAAAGTCGGATACGTTCTCTTTTGTGGTGGATGTGGGCAACTCCCACACGGTTCTTGGTATTTTCAAGGGCGATAAAGTGGTGGACCACTGGAGGCTCACCACTCGCAAGGAGACAACTAGCGACGAGGTGATGAACCGTATCGGTGGCCTTATCCGCTTTTCTGAAATCAAGCCGTCGACTATTACCCACGTGGGACTCTCAACGGTGGTGCCTGCTCATGAACGCCCTTGGATCAAGGCCCTGCAGACCCTGCTGAAGCGCCCTGTGCAGGTGGTGAGTTCCGACAACTGCCTGGGTTGCCCTATCGCCTACCCGAACCCGGCTTCGCTAGGTTCTGACCGTCTCTGCAACATCATCGCCCTTCGGGACCGTGGCTACAAGGACGCTATCGTGGTGGATATGGGAACAGCTACGACCTTTGACGTGATGAAGGATGGCGGTTTTGCGGGCGGTATCATTATTCCTGGTATCAGCGCCAGCTTGGACGTTTTGACTGAGAAAGCGGCAAGGCTTTTGCCCGTGAGCATTGAATGGCCGGAGCATGTGATTGCCAACAATACCGATGACGCCATCCGCGCGGGTCTGCTGTACGGTTTTATGGCGGAGCTGGAAACCCTAGTGGCCAAAATCAAGGCCGAAATGGGCCGCAAGAAGGTTCCCGTATTCGCTACGGGAGGCTGGGGCCGCATGGTCATGGGCCACAGCAAGGTAATTGATACCTATGACCCCTACCTGACTTTGAATGGGGTGCGTTTGGTGGCCCTTCACGGGAATGGCGCTGCTGCCATCGAAGGCGAAGAAGACTGATTCCCTAGAATCTGAAGCCTGCTTGCAGGTGCAACGCAAATCCGTTGCGGAAAACAAGCGAAGAAAAGGAATCCCATTTATCGGCAAGGGTGCTGCCCTTGTCCTTTTCAGTGGTGCTGTCTTCGTCGGTATCGGGAATGTCGGGCGTTTCTGGTTCTTCGGGTTCTTCGACAGGGACTTTGTCCGTTCCCTTTTCGCTGTGGAAATGTAGGGGAATAATCTGTTCCATACCGAAGGAGACAAAGAAGGCTTTTGACGGGGATTGTAGTTCTGTGCCTAGGCCTGCTAATGCTCCGACGACATAGCCCTCCTGTTGCCAGGTGCTGGTAGAATGTTTGATATGAAAGAACCCGGATTTTTCCTTGCGCATGTTGAGTTTGGCGGTGTAACTGGCGTAGAACCCGTCAAGGGTAGCCCCTGGTAGCAGGAGCCACCGGCCCACATTCAGATTCCACTGGTAGCCCAAACCTGCGTCAAAGACTTTCCCGTCTATATCGCCATATATGCGGAAAGAACGTTGAAAAACGCTAAAGGAAAGAGTCTTGAGGATAGAACTTTTCAAGGCTCGATTTGGGGCCAGGGTCTCGTAAAAGCGCCTGCTTTCCCAGGGGATGTTTATTTCCAGGGTCCCGTAAACGGCCCTTGCCGTGAATCGGTCGCCGTCTTGGAATTTGTGCTGGAAGCTTGCCTGGAAAAGGTTGGCGTCAATTCCCAGGGGTAGGTAGGCGAACCGCTTCTCGCTTACCTCGTCGCCATTTTCCCGCATTAGTCCGAACAGCCGGATGTCGGCGTACAGGTAGGCGTAAGAAAGTTGGACTTTGTTGCTGGTTCCGTCATAGAGGTAGCGGAAATCTGTTCCCCAAAAATCAGAAGAATCACTGAAGGCGTAACCCCACTGGTTTTCGATGTCGGGTGAGGTTTCACTGTAGAAAAATTCCCCTTGCAGTCGATGGCTCAGTAGCCTTGTTCCCGCAGAAAAACTTTTGGCGAGTATGGTAGATTGGTAGGTAGCGTCAATGGTAGGAACGTAATCCTCTTCCCAGTCGGAATGCCAGCGGATTCCCGAAAGTTCAAGGAGTCCGGCGTTGATGGAAGCCTTGGCGTAGAGCAAGGAGTCGGGAAGGTGGAAACGGGATGAAACCCCTATGGCAGGGAGTGCGCTAACGTTGGCATCTACGCCAAAGAATTTGAAATCCCTGGAAAGGGATATGTGTCCTGTAGTGAGAGTTTCTCCTGTCTTCAAATTCCAGGAATAGTTTTTACGGTCGCTGTCACGTCGGTAACCCAGATGGTAACGTGTCTTCCCGACGCTTGCCCCCAAAGCCCAATCGCCTGCCTGCAGGCTGTCGTTGGCGGAGCAGCCTTTGGCTGATGCTTTTGAACCCCTCCAGTCCAACAGAAAAAGCCCGTCGCACTGGACGAGCCCGGAATTCAGAGCGAACCCTGTGTTTGCAACGAGCAGGGCCGCCGAGAAAATTTTTGTTAGGTTACGCAAGGATTAGTAGCAATCGTAGTAACACTCGCCGACACCATATTCTACACATTCGTCATATGAATAAAAGGTGTTGACATTTTCATCGCGGTAGAAACAATAACTTTCGCTTGCCGCTACGCTCGAGTAGTCATCTCTGTCCCAGAAATCGAACCTGATGCCCTTCAGTTTGTCAATCAGTTCCCAAACGTCTTTCTGTTCGAAGTCGGGGAAGATTCCGCCAAAGGTGGGATCCTTGAAGATAATCACGCCTTCGCCGTCGTCGGGGAAGGAACGGGTTCCGTCAAGGAAGCTTATCAATGTTGCCGTTTCCGTTCCTGCCTTGTTGGTGAACTTGAAAGTGGTCAGGTCGCTGCCATCAAACTTGTAGTACGGAAGGAATGGTTCTGTCCCTTTGACATTCTCGAAGTACTTGCGGGCGTTGACCACGAAGGTCTTTCCATTGAGTTCCACTTCGTAGGCTCCACGGGTGGCTTCTAGGCCCTTGCCCAGATTTTCGATGATGTCCTTTACGTCACTGGTGCTGATGTCTGCGTCGGTACCCTTGCCCACCACGTAGAGGTCGTAGTCCTGGCTTCCTTTTGTCATGCTCTCGCTAAGGCTGTACTGGAATGCGGCACGGATTTCGGTAAGGGCGCTATCCACCAGGTTCGGGACGTTTTTCCATTCCTTTTGTTTGTTGCTGTAAATAGAGGTGAATGTTCCGTTTGCACCGATAAGGTTCACGATTTTGACAAGGGCAGCCTTTTGCTTGGCGGTGGGTTCTTCTTCGCCCACGGTGAGTCCATCCAGGTTGTTGATCCAGTCATATTTGCCGTTGTCATCGATTTCCAGATTCATGCTGGTGGCGATGGTAATGGCGGCCTTTGTGGCGAACAGGCCGCCCAAGGCGATGCCGAACTCGCTGTTGTCCATTTCGAGGATTTCTTCACCGTCACTGAGCTGCAGCGCGTAGTCGCCTTGAGCCACAATGTATTGCATGTATGTTATAGCGGAATCCACCGTGGGGGCGACTTCCTTTTCAAGGGCTTCCTGGGCGGTCTTGGTAAAGCTCTTGTTCTTGGAAAGGGTGGATATCATGTCTGTGAAGTCTTCCAGGCTTTCGATGCCGTAGTCGTTGAACCAGAAATCGTAATCGCTGTACAAGTCATTCAGAGTCTTGTTGTTGGCCAGGTCCACAATGGAGGCTACTGCGTAACCCAGTTGGGCGTTGCAGTTTTTTGGAGCCTTGTTCAAAACTTTCTTGTAGGCGGACTTGACTTCGGTACTGAGGGATTTTCCCTTGTCAAAGTCCTTGTCGGCGAATGCCTCAAACAGGTCGATGGCCTTTTCGTTGATCACGTCCAGTGCTTCTAGAACACTCTCGCCATCTTTTGTGTCGCAGGCGGAACGCATGAGACCATTTACTTCGGTGTATGCTGTGGAACCGGACGATTTGATAGTTTGTTCATCTCCTCCATCTTCGGTCTTAGTTCCTTCTTTTTCTGTAGAAGCAGAACTTTTGTCCAGGATGTCGTCAACGTCATCCAGGGAGGCGGAGGACGAACTGTCTTGGGTATCCTCGGGTTCAGAAGAAGAATGGCTGTCTGAAGAACAGGCTGAAAGGGTTGTGATTGCAAGCGATATTCCGAGAATCCAGAAAAATCTCATGAGAACCTCCATTATTTTGTTAAAAGAATATAATAAAAATTGAGAAAAACAAGAAAGGCCCCGACAGTAAGCGTCGGGGTCTTATTGCGTATCAAGGAATTCAAGATAAAGCGTTAAATTTATGGGGCCTCATGGGGCGGGGCTTCCCGTTCGGGGGGAGGTGTAGGCCCGCTCTCTCGAGGGCCCCGCTTGCCATGATGGCCTTTTTTAAACTTTTCGATGTTTTCTTTCAAGACCTGGCGGAACTTTTCTTGTTGTTCCTTGGTGAGAATCTGGTTGATGCTCTTGACGCCTTCGATGCGGTTGTCCAGCAGGGCTTTTTGGGCGTCGAGGATTTTGACCTTGGCTGCTTCGATTTTAGCCTCGTCACCGCTGTCCAGGGCCTCTTTCAGTTCCTTTTCGGCGGACATCTTTTGTCCGAAGAGTTCCTTGAAGGCCTTGCCGGTCTCTTCGCGGTGTTTGTCCAGGGCGGTCTTTTGCTCCGGAGTCACCTGCAGCAAGGAATCGAACATGGCCGGGTGGGGCCAGTTTTTCTGGAAACCCATGCCTTCGTGGCCTTTTTTGAAATGGCCTTCGGGCGCTGCCGCCACTTTTTCGGGAGCGTCCATACGGTCGCAAGAATGCTTGTGGCAACAGTGCACACTGCAGCATGTGCCGAGGAAGAACCCTACGGCGCAGGCAAGCACGATGAGGCTTGCCACGAATATTTTAACGGAGTTTTTCATTACTTATCCTCCTTTTTCAAGAGATAACTGATGAATTGAAGTTCGTCTAAAGTTTCCTGGTCGGAGACGCCTTGCCCGAGGTTGCTGTACCAGTTGCTCAGAATGACGGCGCTGTCGGCTTGAGATGCGGCGACGTCGGCTGTAGCCATGTCGGATGCGGCGACCTGGTTCTTGACGGCCGGAGCGGTTTCATTGGCGTCCATGGACCTGAGGAACAGGCTGAAACCCACCAGCAAGAAACTTGCAGCGATGGGAATGGCGGAGAAGAAGCTGAACTTGAGCGTGCGCTCTTTTTCGGCCTTGTCGAGCCGTGCGCAGACCTTGTCCCAGGAATCTTCCCTAGGCGTAATCCGTTCCATTTTGGAAAAGTCGATGGAATCACGCATTTTTCTGTTTCCTTGTCAAAAAGTCCTTTATAAAATGCCTTGCCCTGCTGAGCCTTGCCTTGATGGTTCCGTCGGGCATGCGGTAAATCTCTGTCAAATCCTTGATGTCTAGCCCCTCGGCGTCCTTGAGCCAGAGCATGCTCCGGGTTTCGGCGGGCAGCTGGTTTAGCCCAAGGGTTAAAAGTTCTGTATCAAACTCCTGTTCCTTTTCCTCTGTGCCCAGGGCACTTTCGACGATAGTGTCCCAGTTTTCTTCTTCTAGTTCGGCGTGCCTACGCTCTGCCCGGAGTTTCATGAGGCAGGCGTTGACGGTGAGCCTGTAGAGCCAGGTGCCGAGATTGCTCTCGCCACGGAATTTCTGAACGGATCTGGGCACCTGGACAAAGACATCCATCAGTATGTCTTCGGCCTGGTCCCGGTCCTTGAGCATCCGGAAGGCGAGATTCAGCACATGACCGCTATGTTCTTGCCAGAGTATGGCAAGAGCTTCGCGGCTGCCGCTTTTCAAGCCGTTCAGGACATCTCTTTCGTTCATTC
Organism: Fibrobacter succinogenes; assembly: GCA_902781185.1. Classification (GTDB taxonomy): domain Bacteria; phylum Fibrobacterota; class Fibrobacteria; order Fibrobacterales; family Fibrobacteraceae; genus Fibrobacter; species Fibrobacter succinogenes_G. Next base: position 2,023 of record CACZII010000019.1, on the reverse strand, counting down.
TGTCGTTTAGGTGCATGGGGTGGCGGACCGGTTGCAAAAAAATTATAAATTTCACGAAAAATTCAAAAAACGCCTAAAGTAATCTACTGGAGCCAATATGAAGGGACTGGATGTGGCCCGTTGGGCCGCCCTCGGCATGCTACTTTTTCTGTTAGACTCCTGTTCTAACGCGGATTCCTCTACCAGCGTGTCGGAGGATTGCTGCAAGGATCCCTTTGCCATAGAGAACCTGACTCTCCGGGAAAAGGTGGGCCAGATGTTTTTGGTGCGGCCGGAGGCCCTGGACACGAGCATCCACTGGAAAAGCTATACGGAACTCCCGGATTACAGCCTGCAGGAGGTGAACCGGACCATGCTTGCGGTAAACGAGGATTACCCCATTGGCGGCATGATTCTCTTTGCCCACAATATAAAGGACGAATCCCAGCTGGCCACTTTTATCGAGGACATCCGGAAACTGAAGGGCTTGCCCCTGCTTGCCATTGACGAGGAAGGCGGTCGGGTGGCCCGCATTGCCAACAACGGAACATTCGATGTGCCCAAGTACGAAAGCATGGCCGCCGTTGCCGAGGCCGGGGACCCGAACGAGGTCTATAAGATGGCCTTTACCATCGGTTCCTATGTTCGGGAGTATGGCTTTGACATTGACTTTGCGCCGGTGGCCGACGTGAACACCAACCCGGAAAACATCGTGATTGGCCCCCGTGCTTTTTCGGACACCCCGGAAGTGGTGGCCGACATGGTGCAGGCCTATTTGCAGGGGCTTGACTCTGCAAAGGTGGTGGGGACCCTTAAGCATTTCCCTGGTCACGGTGACGTGAAGGCGGATACCCACACGGGTTACGTGGCTACCCAGAAGACCTGGGAGGAAATGAAGACCTGCGAGATGGTTCCTTTTAAGGCGGGAATCGATGCCGGAGCCCAGATGATCATGACCGCCCATATTGCTGCCCCGAAGGTGACGGGGAACAACCTGCCCTCCACCCTTTCGCCGGTGATTTTGCAGGAAAAATTGCGGGGTGAACTGGGTTTCAAGGGCATCATCGTGGCCGACGCCATGGACATGGGCGCCATCGTGCAGGAATTTGGCGTAGAAGAATCTGCCGTGAAGGCGATTCAGGCGGGAATCGACATTGTGCTTTGCCCTCTTGACTTTGTGAAGGCTTTTGATGCCGTGATGGCGGCGGTAGAGAAGGGCGAAATCAAGGAATCCCGCATAGACGAAAGCGTGCTCCGGATTCTGGAGCTGAAAAAGAGTATCAAGAGATAGGCATGCCCATTCTTTCTGCAAAGAACCTGCTTTTGCGCATCGGGGCGAACGCGCCCCTGCTCGATAACGTGTGCTTTCAAGAGCACCTTGCTGAAGGTGCTTACGGATGAAATGGATTTGCAGTCCGGCGAGGTCATCAAGAAGTCCGGCTTGCGGATTTCCCGAATGATTCAGGAGATTCCCGCCCACATGGAGGGAACCGTGCGGGACGTGGTGATGAAACCGCTTTTAGGCTCGGGCACGGACCGCACGGGCGAGGGTCTGCACAATGCCCATGCCGAGGCGGTCCTCGGCAAAACGGGCATTGATGCCGACGCTTTATTCAACAGCCTTTCCGGCGGGCAAAAGCGTCGCGTGCTCTTTGCACGGGCCCTCGCTCAGGACCCGGACCTGCTTTTGCTGGACGAACCCACTAACCATCTGGACATTCCCGCTATACAATGGCTGGAGGGAATCGTCACCCGCCTGAACTGTGCCGTTCTCTTTGTGAGTCACGACCGGGCCTTTGTCCGGAGGGTGGCTTCCCGAATTTTTGACCTGGACCGTGGCCGCGTGCGCTGCTGGGATTTCCCTTACGACAAGTTTGTGCAGTTTAGAGATCAGGCTTTGGCCGAAGAGGAAAAGGCCAACGCCCTCTTTGATAAAAAGCTGGCTGAAGAAGAAGTCTGGATTCGGAAGGGAATCCAGGCCCGCCGCACCCGTAACGAGGGCCGTGTAAGAGCGCTTATCAAAATGCGGGAGGAGAGGGCGGCT
>CACZII010000018.1 GCA_902781185.1 Fibrobacter succinogenes | reverse complement strand
GAACTTCACCCCGGGGTGCAGCTTGCGGAGCTTGGCGAGCAGGGCGTCGTAGGCCGTCTTGAAGGCGGCAGGGTCCGCGTAGGGAGGATTGCCCTGAAAATCGTTAATGCCCACAAAAATCACGATGACCTGGGGGTGGAAAGACTCAAAATTCCAGAGCTCGGACTTTTCGCCAAGTTCCATGACGCCAAAGACCGTGTAGTCGTAAAGGTTGCTCAAGGTCCAGTCAGGGACAATCCCGTCGTAGTTGCGGACCAGGCCGCGACCGCTCACGGCGTTAATCTGAAAGTCCGCCTTGTATCCGTCGGCCAGGAGGCATCCGTCTTTTCAAAAACCGTCCCGTCTTCGGGGCCGTTTGCCATGTTGCCGTAACCCACGCTGTAGGAATCGCCAATAAACTCGATGCGGCGGTTGGAGGCTTTGGGCTTGGGTCCGAACTTGCCCCCCTTGCCGAGGTCGATACCGTAGAGGTTTATCTTACCTGGGTTGGACTCGCTGACCTTGATCAGGCGGAACTGGTGGACGCCATCGCCCTGGACTTTTACCTTGTGGGTTTCGCGGGCATCGATGGTAAACTGTTCCGTCTCCTTGCCGTCGATATCCAGACGGTAGCGAGCCTCCCCTTCCAAGTCAAAGGAAAGTTCCTTCGTGGTAGCGGCAAACTGGACCATGACTCCGGGAGCGCTTGCGGTAATGGCCTGGGGCGAAACTTGCCAGCGTCCCGTCAAGAGAACGTTTTCCAACAGGGGATGATTCATAGGACCTCCGAAAGAGAAGGTGAAAAAGCCAAGCACTAGGAGTAGGGCTGCGGCAAAATGTGCGTGTTTTATAGTCATATGTCAATTGAAAATATAAACATATTTACAGATAAACGAAGGATCTTCAACATCTCACACCCCACATCTTACTTCCTGGATCCCGTCCCCCGTGTCAAGCACGGGGCTAAAGGCAACAGTATGGCTTCGCCTTATTATTACGCTCCAGGATGACGTTCTTCTCACATCACACACATTCCATATTTGTCACATTTCACACCTCACATTCCACATTACACATTTATCTATATTCCCAATATGCTCCGGCGGTTTATGTTGATTGCCCTTTTTCTTGCAGGCTACGGCCTGGTTCTTGGCGATCCGGCACCTGCAGGAAACGCGCCTGAGCCAGGCTCTCCCGGAGACACCCTCACCAGAGAAGACAAGCGCATGGCCTACTTGGTCTATAAGCTCCTGGACAAAGACGGAAAAATCAAGGGCGCAAACCTGGAGCGTGGCAAAAAACTCTTTTACCAGAACTGCAGGGGTTGCCACAATCTCGACGGCAGGCGAGTCAATTTCACGCCGTTAGAAGCAAAGCCCACCTACCTGGGGCAAAGGGCCCGGGACGACATGCCCACATTCTGGTACCAGATGAATTTCGGTGACGAGACCCGGGAGGGCATGGAACCGTTTTACGACGAGCTCACGCTGGACGAAATGGTGGACATCGCAGGCTACGCCCAGACGCTCCCTTAATAGGCGCAGGCGCCGGTACTACACAGACTTTTTCTGCATGACCTTGACTTCTTGAATAAAGGAGAGAAGCAAGGGATAGTCCGTCTCGCTGCCCACTTCCTGAATTTCCGCATTAAAGGGCGGCTTGGACAGGTGCAGTGAATGGACGAAGAAGGTGATTTCCTTCATCTTGTCGGAACGCTTGCCAGGGTCCTTTACCTGAGCGCCCAGCATGGTTCCCGTCATCTTGGCATAACGTAGGACCTTCACCAGATCGAAGGTATCCAATTTGCGATAAAGGCTGCCGTACTTGGTGGCATCCAGGGAGGACTGCAAGGAGGACTCATCCGGGCCTCCGCGAAGCTCGTAATCTGGCGCCCCCATTTCGTAATGGGGAATGGAAAAGTCCTTACGCCATTCTTCTATGGGGGCCTTTTCTGCATTCTCCGACGTACGGGCGGCGTTGGGGCAGAAGCCGAAACTTTCCAGAATACTGAATACGTTCGCCTCTTGCTCCTGCTTAATCAAGAAGCCATATCCGGGAATGAACTCTTCCACATTTTCCATGAACTGCGGGAAAGCCGAAAGTTCACCCAGCGCCTTCGCATCGTCAATCTTCAACAGTCGCACCGTACGGATGCGGGCTCCGTAGAAAGAGCCATTCCATTCATCCAACGTTGAGGAGACATTGTCGGGAGTCTTGACACAGTTGCGGAAATGTTCGATTTCCGATTCCGGGAAGCCGCTCCGCAATCCCGATAAGTAAGTTTCCTTGTCCAAATTAAAGCAGAGGAAGGTCTCGTCGTTCTTAGAGGTGGCAAGGGTTGAAAGTACGAACAGGATTCTCGGAGAAGTACCGACAGATGCCACGATGTCAAAATTGGGGAGCACCGAAACAGAAGCTTCGGGTACAGGCATCACAGAAGATTCCAACCATTCCAGGCCACTAGCATTCAGCGCTACCTGTTCAATCTTGTGCATGCCCTTCTGATCAGAAAGGGTAAAGTCTACAAGGCCCAAAAGCCAAGCTTCTTTCAAAGGCCTCGGCAAGTTGTCCCAACCCAAGTGTTTGCTCTTATCGAGAATGCGGAAGGTCGGGTCCAGCACCCAGAAAATCTGGGCAGCATCCTGGATCGACGTGACGGTAGAAAGATTCTTGAAGATGCTCTTGCAGAGCCTACGGTCTTTCTGGAATCGGGCACAGAGCCACCAAGACAGAATATCCTGGTGCAAGCGGAAACTATTCTTCTTCAAGAACTCCAACGCCTTGGCCGACGGATAGAGATTCGTGCCCACCAATTCCAGCCAGCGGTTCTGGGTCAAGAAACTGAAAATCAGGACCAATTCCGTTTCGGCGGCATTCGTCCACAACTTGGATGCCGACACGAAGGAATCCAGACAGAGCTGCCGTCCACGACGGTGAATACTCCCATTGCCATTAATCTTCAATTCGCCACGCTGGGCAAGGCCAAGCACCTTGCAGACATGCCAATCCAGCATGGTGCTGTAACCCACGTGGGTTCCCCTAGAAGGGTCCACCGGTTCGGGAATGAACTTGATGCATTCTTCAAAATCGCGAAAGCCATAATAGACCACGGTATTGGCCGTAGAAGAACGCCACACCAAAAACTGACGGCAAAGGGAAATCAGAAACTTCTGGAGTTCTGCACTCTTGGCTGCAGGAACCGAAAGACGAAGTTCGTTATAGGAAAGTCCGCGAGAGCCGCTCAGGTAAATCAGGTCCAGACAATGACGCTGCCAGGGTTCCAGTTTCTGGCGAAGAGACTGCAAACGTTCGTGGCCGGAATAAAAAGACAGGACTTCGGACTGGATCAGGGCGTTGTTCAACAATCCCTTCTTACCATAAGCCATGGCGTGAACATCACGCAACATGGACTTAGACATCCCGTCAAAAAATTCAGCCAAATTCATCATAATACATCCCCTCAAATAGGGACGCAAATTTAGCAAAAAAATTATGTCACGTCAATTAGGAAACAAATGACTTTAATTCGTCAATCGACGATGCCACCTGTTGCTTGTTGTTCCAAATTCGCATGAAGGTCTTTCCGTAGGCCTCATTCACAACGCGGTTATCGAGAATCACGATTTTTCCAGAATCCGATTCTGTACGAATCAGACGCCCAAGTCCTTGACGGAGTTCCATATAGGCTTCAGGAACAAAATAGTTCTTGAAGGTATTCTCACCACGGGCCTTCATGTCGGCAGAGATTCCAGCCACCAGCGGATCAGAAGGATTGGGGAACGGAAGCTTGGTGATTACCAAAAGTTTCAGTGCATCGCCGGGGAAATCTACGCCTTCCCACAGAGTCTGGCAACCCAGCAAGCAGGCGCCCCTAGACTTGCGGAACATGGAGACAAGACCATCCAGAGAACCGTCCACATGCTGGCACAAGAGAAGCTTGTTCTTTTCGGCAAAGGCAGGAGCAAGTACAGCCTGAGCCTTCATCATAGTAGCCACACTGGTAAAGAGCACCAATGTATTTTCTTCCACCGTCGGCAAAAGTTGCAGCAAGGTTTCGTTCAGAGCATTCCCGAATTCCGGAGCGGAAGGCTTTGGCAGATACTTCGCCACCATCACAGAACTGCGGGACTCCGACCCAGAGGCATCCGAGAACACCTTCAAGAAAGGCCGCTTCTTTGGAGAATCCATACTCATGCCCATCTTCTGGACAAAATAAGCCAGGTCTCCCTGAACCGCCAAGGTGGCAGAAGTGAATAGCGCCGACTTGATCCAGGGATAGAACTTCTCTTTCCAGGTATCGCCTGAATGGAGCGGGTAAGCATGCATCTTAAGGGTGTGCGGATTGAAAGGCTCTTCCAGGTAGAACACCCAGTCATTCCGACCAGCCTTCACCAGGAATTCAAAGTCCGTCATAAAGCGGGACAGTTCATCCATAGCACCGCGAGCATCTTTCACCAAACCCTTGGTCGCAGATACCGACGCAAGGGAATCGAACAGTTTATCCGCCTGCGCCTTCGATACCAAGAACTGGTCCACAAAAGGCTTGGGGTCTGCATCGTATTCCGCAAGAATCCCGTTCCTGTAGATAAGACCTGTCTTGTCTGTCTTAAGCTTGCCTATGCGCTTGCCGATTTTCATGAAAAGACGGTGCAGGCACTTTTCTGTTTCGTTCAAGGCGTTAACCAGTTCTTCACAGGCGGCAATGAGCACCGTCTCTTCGGCAGGAATTCGGCTTTCTATTTCGGCAATAAGGCCGTCCTTACGCTGGCGCGAAGGCACCAAAGTCTTTGCGATGTTTCTATAGCCGAAGAAGGATACCAGCCTACCCTGGGCCTGGTTGCTAATCTCCGGGAGCTTGTGAGCTTCGTCGAAAACGATATGCTCGTAAGTGGGCAACAGGGCGAAATCCAGCTTCAGGTCCGCCATGAACAAGGCATGGTTCACCAGCAGCATGTTAGAGGCGGCAGCGCGGCGCTTTGCCACCATGGCTGGGCAATGGGCGTAATGGGTGCACTTTTCACCTTCGCAAGTAGAAGCACTGCTAGAAAGCTTGGACCACAGAACGCGATTGCGGTTGTGGTTAAAAGAAGTACATTCGTTGATGTCGCCGGTGGTGGTCTGTTCTACCCAAGGGAGCAGCGCCATAAAGGAATCCCGCTCCTCGCTCTGCAAAAGACCGGCGGAACATTCCAGAAGCAGCTCAAACTTGCGTAGGCACAAATAGTTGTCGCGACCCTTCAGAATAGCCACCTTCAGCTTGCCATCAAACAAAGGCTCTATCTGCGGGATATCATGATTCCAAAGCTGTTCCTGGAGAGCACGGGTAGCCGTACTGATAACCACACGTTCTCCTGCCACTGCCTTGTTGGCGGCGGCAATCAGGTAGGCCATAGACTTTCCAGACCCCGTCGGAGCCTCTATAACGCAAAGGCCGCCCTTGTACATGTTGCGTTCAGCTATGGAGGCATATTCCGCCTGGTTCTTGCGGTAGGTAAATTCCGGAATCTGCTTGGAGAGGATTCCGCCTTCATCAAAGAATTCGGAGACCCGCTTACCACTCGATGGTAAAGGCACACCCTGTTCACCAGAAACCTCAGGAATCTTGTAAGACGGAGAGAATTCCGCAGCACCTGCGGCGGGTCCAAAAAGTTTTTCCCAATGGGTCTCGGCACTGACTTTGGTAAGGGCGTTCATGAGCCAGGAATCCATAGACGCAATCTTTTCGAAGGCCTTCACGAAAAGCTTACCGCAGGCCTCGGCGTCGGGGAGCGCCCGGTGGGCGCGGCTGTGTTCAATTCCGAGGGATGCCACCAGCGTATCCAGGCGGTGGTTGGGAACATCCTGAAAGGCGATTCTTGAAAGGGTCAGGGAATCCCATACAGGGTGGTTTTCAAAATCAATTCCCACCTTCGTAAAAGCGCTTTTCAAAAAGCGGGCATCAAAGTTGGCGTTGTGGGCTACGATAGGGCTATCGCCGATAAAGCTGCGAATCTTGCCGGCAAGAGATGCAAAATCTTCCGAGCTGTCCAACTCCTTCTGGGTGATTCCCGTAAGACTCTCGATAAAAGGGCGGAGCTTTACAGATGCCGGACGAACCAGGTAATCCAGGGATTCCGCAGGGCTACCGTCCTGAAAGCGCATCAGGGCCACCTCGATAATTTCGTCCTTGTCGAATTCAAGGCCCGTAGTTTCCAGATCGATGGCAACAAAAGTAGGAATGTTCATGGGAATCTCACTTTTTTGACAATATCGGCAAATTGGGAATCAACTTGTTCAAGTCATTCTCGCCCTTGGAAATTTTAAGCGTGTCAGTCGGTGCGCGCCAAGGCTGCCCGAACCGGAAAGGCGCAAGTTTTCCCGCATCAGGCGTGTCCCTGCCCTCTTCGGGGTAATAGTACTCAATGAAGAATCCGCCTTCTTCCAAGTCGGGGAAAGTAAAGTTTCCTGCACCATCGCACTTAGTCACTTGCGTGGACTTGGTCTCGATAGAGGTAAGCCGCACCGACACCTGGGCATTGCCACCCGGAATAGCACCCTTGAGAGAGGCCAGCTTCAACTTGGATACCGATTCTACACGACTCAACCGCTTGTACTTGAGGGCGATAACCGTATCGCGCACGCCGTTGCTATCCGCTGCAGCAAGAGTCGTGTCGTTGTTGCCTTCCAGAACTTCGATGGCCACATCCGTAGGCCATTCCTCATCACGCTTCACCAGCAAGCGAACAGGGTCGATAGGTTCTACTTTCACCAGGTTCGTATCCTTGTTGATGGCAATGTAGAAGGTCTGGGCAAGGGAATCGCCGAAAGGCTTGTCATAAGATACGATTAGGGAATCGTGAGGGAATACCGCCTTGGTCTTGGACGTGAATTTCGCGGTAACAACCTTGGGCGCAAGGGTGTCCTTTGCCATTTCCTGCCATTCCCATTCCACATAGTTGCGAAGCGTGTCCAGAGGGCGGAACAGGGAATCCTTCGCCTCGCGGCAAGCGAACTTGTAGACAGTTTCCTTTTTGGGCTTTTCACTAAAGTAGAACTGCGGCTTCTTGGAAGAGGTTCCTAGATAGACCTTGGAAGGAAACAGCTTTTTCCCGTCGGCATTGGAAGTAAGAGAGCAATTGGACGTATCCCTGAAAAGGGAATCGAAGTAGACAGGCCTTGTAAAGGTCGCTTCCAGAATGTTGGCAAAGGGCTGGGTTACCGACTCCAATTCCAAGAGGCTTGTATCCTGGTCCGCCAGGGGAATCCAGAGGGTATCGGTCATTCCTTCCGTAAGCACCAAGTCTTTTTCCCAGAAACCTACCGGTTCTGCAGAGGGCTCGATTTTCTGGTTTCCGTTCACATCCAAAAAAGCGGCGATGCGATAACGGCCCGGCTTAAGCCCTGTCAGCTCGAAGTTTCCGGCACTGTCCGCAAGGGTGGTGAACAGAGGCGGTTCCTTGGTAAGCATGGGAATCGAATCCAGCGACTTCGTAGTCGTATCCCTGTATTTTTGCAAGTAACGAATTCCTTCGCGCTCGGGGCCCATCAAGAACAAGCCAATACTCGGGTACAACTTCTTTTTGTACATGGAATCGTGCACCATGATTCGACCCGGAAGCTTCAGGGAATCAATATGGGCACCTGTAGAGAATACCACCTGGAAAGGCTTCGCGAGGGCGTTGCCGTGCAGGTCCTTGATACCGCTAGCAAAGGTCACCGTATAGGTTGTACCCGTATCCAGAAGCCCGCGGGAAGTCAGTTCCAAGGTCTTGCCGCTAACCTCGAAACGCATCTTCTTTTCAATAGGCGGTGAAATGGAGACGGCGTTTCTCGGGATGCTGGGGTTAATCCATTCGTCGAATTCCAGCTTGATGTAAAGCTCGTTAGGGTGGTTCGTGGTACCCGGAGCCGGGTAGACCGCCGCAATCCGGGGCGGCAACTTGTCTTCGGGACCACCACCAGGCGCCACCTGCGTGGCACAGGCAATAAGCCCAGCGCAGGCAAACGCAAGAGCAATCCAGAAACAATATGCGACAGTCCTAAACTTCATATCAAATCAGGGGTATTATCTTACCGATACGGCTCCAGCGAATGCTAAAGGGAATACGCCACCAGGTAAAGGGATTTCCCAGGGCAAATTTCTGGTCCTCGTTCTCGAAGGAAAAATAAATCACGAACGCCTTGGCGCGGACATTGCGGAGAGAGACAAAACCCCAGTAGCGGCTGTCGGCAGAATTGTCACGGTTATCGCCCATCATAAAGAACTGCGGAGTCTTGACGGTATAGCTTTCGATAGGCTTGCCATCTACCAGCAGGCGACGGTGAATCTCGAACTTCGGAGCGGAAGGCTGTGCGACAGTTGCCGTGTCAACTACCGTTGTATCGACCACCGTGGAATCTGCAGCGAGGCTGTCCGCGACGGTCGCATCAGTCGGATTGTTCAGCAGCGCTACGTTTCCTTCCAGGTCACGCAACACAGAGGCGTCAAACCCGATGTAGCTCACCGGCCGTGTCATACCGCCCTTCTGGTGAGGGTCCAGCATGGGCAAGAACCCGATCCTAGAAAGTTCCTTGAAATAGGCAAAGCTCATGGCCCCGTGAATCGTATCGCCCTGGACCAGATGTTGCTGCAACACGGTCCTGTTCCGGCGAAGCATGTCGTTTATCAGAAGGCTGCGGTCATTTTCCACAGGAATAAAGAAATTCTCGAATTCGTAGTTGTTGTCTTCTACGCCATCTACCCACAGCGAAAGATCCAGTTCCACATGACTATCGGGGTTTTCTTGCAGCACCAGTGAACGGAGCCACCACAACTTTTCCAGCGGCAGGGAATCCACATAGAAGACGTCTCCTACCGACGGAACCACGAAGGTTTCCCGCTCATCCTTGGGTGACTTGCTCCGGAACGTGGCAGTGTACTTGCCATGGCCAGGAAGAGTATCCTGACGGACTCCGTTCAGGTAGAGAACTCCCTGATGAACAGCCAGAGTATCGCCGCTCACGCCCACGCAACGCTTGATGTAGTCCTTGGGGCCATCCGCGTAGTGAACCAGGTGGGGCTGGCCCGCTTCGGGCTCGTGATCCCAGTAAAAATTCCCAAGCATCAGGGCGTTAAAAAGATGTGTGTAACGGCCAGGATTATTGTCCGGATATTCAGGTTCCCCAGGATAACGGAAAATCACCACGTCGCCCTTCTTAGGCAGCGCATAACCCGGAAAATGCTGGTTACTGAACGGAATGGGGGAACCATAAGTAAACTTGAGGCCCAGCAAGAAATCCCCCGTGTGCAGGGAATCTTCCATAGAACCGCTGGGAATCTGGAACGCCTGAATCACATATTGGATGACAATCAGTGCGAGCACCACCGGGATAATTATTTCCCGAGTCAAACCCTTCAAAAACTTTTTCGGCGAAAATGGTTTCGGTGAATTTTCCATACAAGACTCTACTAAAGGCTACGCACCTTCTTCACAAAATTTCTACTGACCAGCAACTGGGTGCGGTCCTTGTCCCGCAGCACCACGCTCAACCGGCTCATGTCGGTTTTCCTGATTTCGGCGATGTAGTCGATAGCCACCAGGTGTGCCCGGTGGATCCGCACGAACTGCCGCGGGTCCAGTTTCTTTTCCAAATCCACAAGAGGGGTGTCAATCACGTGCTGACCACTCAAGGTATAGACCGTGGTATACTTCTCCTCGCTCTGAAAACGGATAATCTCGTCCACATTCACCAACAAGATTCTATCGCCGATTTTCACCTGAAGGCGCTGCAGATAGCCGCTGGTCGAACCCATCATCTGCCTGAAGGCGTCCCACGAGAAATTTTCGGGTAGCTGGTTTTCCGATGCCGACTGTTCCAGCTGCTTACGCAGTTTTTCCACCGTCTTTTCTAGGCGAGCAGGCTCCACTGGCTTCAGCAGATAATCTACCGTATTCTCTTCATAAGCCCGCAGTGCAAAATTATCGTAAGCCGTGGTAAACACAATCAGGGGCATGTCCTCTTCCAAGGATTTAAGCGCTTCAAAGGCATCCATGTCATTCAGCTGGATATCCAGAAATACCACGTCGGGCAAGAGCTGACCAATTTTCTCAATGGCCTCTGCACCGGAGGCAGCCTCCCCCACAATCTCTATCTCGGAGGAATAGGGAGCAAGCAGAGAGCGCATGCGCACGCGGGCAAGGGGTTCGTCATCTACAATCAGGGCGGTACACTGCATTACTTGTCCCCTACAGCCTTTGACGTATCTGCTTTCGCAGAATCAGCCTTCGCAGTATCGCCGGCTGGTCTCATGGGATTGATATAAATCTTGATGAGTTCAGCCTTGAAGCCGTCTTGGTCCTTGTAGACGGTACCCGCTCCTGTGAGCAAGGCAAAGGAACCATAGGACCCCTGCTGGAAATGGTAACGGACTTTCCCTTCGGAAAGTTCCATGGTCATCTTGTCGCCAGCCATAGTGAAACGGCCCAACAACGTATCCGTATCGATGGAATCGGGGGTAGCGCCCCTAATCATATTCTGTATAAACACTACGGAACTATCCTCTTTCAGCTGGGCCTTGACAACTTTCGCCTTGCAATTGTCACAAGGCAGGCGTCCAGAATAAAAGCCCACCGCACCTTCGGGAACCTCAATCTTCTTCAGGGGCGGCAGGGGCGCAGGGGCGCTTTCTTCCTTGGAGCAGCCAAGAAGCAAAAACAACCCAAACAGGAGAATCCATCTAGAAATCTTCATGGGCTAAAATCTAAAAATTTTACGTAGACTATTTTGCAGAACGGGCTATCCGGAAGCCCAAAGTATGGCCCTTATACAGGGGAGCCTTCTTATCCCGTTCGCTAGAGGCCAACGCCGAAGCCTTATCGCTCCAGCCACCGCCGCGTACAACACGGCTTGTTCCGTTATCGGCACCCGTGGGATTTTCTTTATCCTTGTTCTCGTAAGTGCCGTACCAGTCATTCACCCATTCAGCCACGTTCCCGCCCATGTCGTAGAGGCCATATTCATTGGGCAGGTACTGACCTACTGCTACAGGGCCTTTACTTTGTGCGTAATAAGCGTAATTTTTAGCTTCTTCTACGCCCCAGTAGTAGGTACTAGTGGTTCCGCCACGGGCGGCAACTTCCCATTCATTTTCTGTAGGCAAGCGGATTGCGCCCTTGGTACTATAATTGATGACTAAATCTTTTAGGTAAGATTCATCGCCAACAGAAGTATAAACGTAGGCCGTGTCGCGGCCGAGTAATTTGGAATAGGCGTTGCAGAAGAGAACCGCCTGATACCAATTCACGTTTTCTACAGGGAAATCCTCACCTTCATTGGCCTGCTGGGGAGCATCTCCCATGACCCTAGTGTAAACATCACGGGTCACTTCGGTGGTGGTAATTTCAAATTTGGAAATGGAATAGGTTGCTGTGCCACGGGTAAGGCTGGTCGCAGGAATTTCGGCCCACTCCACAAGAGACGCCCAGGCAGAATCCTCTACCGCCCCGCTAGAAGATTCAGGATCAGCAGAACTTGAAGATCCATTGCTACCCGAAGACTTGACGGTGCCCCCATTCTCATCTGGGAACTGGGGAGCAAAAGTCTGTTCGCCACCGCTTGCAGTACAAGCGGCTAAAAGAGCGGCAAAGACAGACACCAACAAAAATTTTTCTTCAAACTTCATAAGTGTCACCTCACTACCCCGATGCGGTACAGCTTCTGCTTGGTCTTGCCGGAACTGAACTTCACCTGCAAGCGAACCGTATAGACATCGCTACCCAAGGCCTTCAAATCCAAATTTTCAAACTGGTTTCGGCCCGCCTGAACACCGGACATTTTCTGCTGATAGACGCAGTAGCCCGTAATGTCATAAATCTCCAAAGAGACCGTCTTGGCGCTGTTCCCGATTTCAAAGCGGGCCTTGGCGTTTCCGCCACGCACAGGGTTCGGGTACACAAAGAACTCACGAATTTCATCTTTCTGCTTGGAAGACTCAGGCGCGCCCAACTTGGAGGCGTCAAAGAATCCTGTTCTTTCGTTTCCGCCGGCAGGGAGCGTCCAGGCCGCCGGAGATTCCGCCGCATCCGCAGAGGCCTTCCGCAAGCGGAACGCCGAAAGCTTGCCCCGATGCAGGGCGTAAATTTCAGGCCCTGCCGACTTTGCCGTAGGAACGGCATCCGCAACGAAAATGCTCATGGGCTTCAGTTGCTTTTCGGACTCCGCATACTCAAAGCTGCCAGCCGCCAGCGGGAACCCGTCCTTTTCTGCCAAGGCCTTGCCCTTGCCGGTGTAGGCATAAACCAGGCCGTCGTTGCTGGGCACCAGAATTTCAGGCGTAGCATCTCCCGTCACATCCACAAGAACCGGGTCACTGAAGAATCCATAAATCGGGGACCCGCGGCTAATCTTCACGGGGAACCCTGCAATAGGCAGTCCTGAACGGTCCAGGGCATACACCAAGTTGTCTCCCAAGAAGACGATTTCAGGATACTTGTCCCCGTTGATATCGCCAATAGCAATGCCCGAAGTCTCATTCTTGAGGCCGCTTGTGCCTGCGGCGCCGCGCTTGTAGGTCTTGGTCCAGCGGGTTTTCAAAAGTCCCTTTTCACCATCGAGATTCATGGCCACAACCGTCCCGCGACTACCCACAGCCAAAATATCCACATTTTCGTCGCGGTCCATGTCGGTACAGGCGATGCGGAAGGTCTCGCCTGGTTCGCCCTTCAACTTTATCAATCCATGGTCTGCATAAACACGACCATCGCTAGACACGTAGGCAAAAAGACCATCATCGCTTTTGGGGTTCTTTCCGCAATAAGCAAAATCGGTAAAGGCACCCACCGACGACTTTTCCGAAACCTTGAATCCCTGAACAGGAACAAAGTTTCCCGCATCGTACATCACCACGCCCTCGCGGCTGGCAATCCAGATTTTTCCATCGTGAATGACAGGCCCCGCCGTAGCGGAATCCACTGCAACTTCGTCTTGCATGGGGATGCCGCCTACAAAGCGGGTCTTCACCAGCTTGTTCTTGTGCAGGCTGTAAACATTCTTACCATCGCTGGCCATGCCCACCAGCGCGCCATTACTCGGACCCACGCGATACAATGGCACCTCAACCTTTGCGCTGTCGCGGGTCAGGGACTTCTGCGTGATCACTGTATCCGCCACAAACAGAGTGTCGCCCAAAGCATTGAAGGCCTGCAGGGTTCCGTCTTCTGCGCCCACCACAATAATCTTTTGTCCCTCGTGTTCCGGGTCATCTACGAACACCGCGCCACGCACCGCCGAATTCAGGCCAATCTCGCGGGGGAACTTACTCCCTTCGATACTGCCGTCGTCAATGCTGATGGTCACACTGATTATGGGAGCCGCATAGTTCACCACGCTGTCGCCCATGAAGGCGTTGGAAGTCTTTTCCTTGCGGGCATCCTTGGGAACATTCACCGTAATCTTGATTCCCGTGTAGCCGCCCTGGGTTGTCATGGTGTTGGCGTATCCCGTAGGGGCAATGGTCTTTACCGTATCGAACTTCTCCTTGGAATCCTTTCCAGGAATGCGCAAGTGGGGCAACAAATCTGTTCCGGAACCGTAATCGTAGGTGTCTTCGCCCAGAGCGTTCTTGAAGGACTTGCCTATGCT
The DNA here is from genome assembly GCA_902781185.1 of Fibrobacter succinogenes. Lineage (GTDB taxonomy): Bacteria > Fibrobacterota > Fibrobacteria > Fibrobacterales > Fibrobacteraceae > Fibrobacter > Fibrobacter succinogenes_G. Next base: position 2,636 of record CACZII010000018.1, on the reverse strand, counting down.
GAGGATTCCGTCAGATTCAACAAGAGAAATTCCAAACTGGTGGTCACGCAGAGCCTTGCCGCCCCAGAAGTTGGCGATACCGTACTGCAGAGTTTCGCGCAGGTACCACTCGTTCACCTTCCAGACCGCAATGCCACTGGCAGGCAGGCCCGCATCAAAGGAACTGGGAGCCAGAATGAATCCGCTCAGCTGCTTTTCATTGGGCTTGCACTTGCCCTTGACGCAAACGCTGTCCTCGAAAAGCTTGGAAACGCTGTCCACCGGGACCGTAATCTTTTTCTCTTCGGTCTGCTCACCGGCATCCTTGACGTATCCTACCTCCACCGTGCCGTCTTTGTTCCAGCTACGCTGACGGTTCTCGATCAGCAGGTATTCGCTTCCGTTCAAGGGGACCTTCACAATTTCAGTGCCAAGCCCGCTACCTGCCGCAGCTATTTCCACCGTTATCGGGTGACCTGCCGTAGGGCGCACCTCCTTAACCGTGCCCCAGCCCATATAGAGCCTGTCCCAAGCCGCAGGAAGCGCCGGCAAGAACCCGTTACCCGCGTTATAACCCGCAAAATCCATCAGGTCAAAATAACCCAAGCGGCTAATGCCTTTCACCACATCGTAGGTGTTGGGGAGCCCAAGTTCGCGACCCACCTGGTTCGCGATAATTCCGTTGATACCCCAGTTCAAGCCATCTTGGGAAGCCGTTTCCGACACCACCATGATAGAGCGCAGGGTATCCGTTGCACCTTCTAAGGCAAGGGCCGTGGTCACCGTATCGCCATTCTCGCCCACGCCCATCACGGGTTGCACGCTCTTCACCTTCGCCGAATCGGGCATCAGGTACATCCAGGCGTCCTTATCCACATAAATGTCCAAAAAGTCACCCGGCGTATCCGCATTACGGGTGCCCATGCTCCCGCCATCCAGCAGGCGGCTCGCCCCTGCGTGGGCAATCATGTAGGAGCGTTTCACATTCGGGTTCTTTGAAAGGGGAACCTTGAAAGGCGACTCGCTAGAAGAATGGGCCTTGGCCACCGCATCGTAAATGAAGTTCAGGTAAAGCCTGCTGCGGTCCTCGTCGTATTCCGCCGTCTTTTCGCCCTTGCTCTTGCCCGTCCTATTGTAACCCATGATGGGCTTATCTAGGGTATACAAGGAATTTTCCGGGAAAACACGTGCCCGAACTGCAAGCTTGCCACCGCTAGCGGCCTGGTAAAAAGCGTTCACGAACTCGAAATGCCTAAGCCAATAGTTGGGGTTGGCGCGCACCCCCGAAGGGTCCAGCTTGTAGTTTACCTTGGTGTCGGAATTGAACCTGCCATCGCCCGTCGTCAGCGAATTGTCGGGCTTTTCCTGCTTAAAATCCACCAGCAGAACAAACACCTCCAAGGTGTCCGCCGCCTGGGCCAAAGACAAAAGCCCCAAAACAAATGCAAAGAAAACCGCATTTAACTTCATAAGTCATAATTTACAAATTATATTTCCGCCAGAGGTAACTTATGGAAGAGACATTCAAGACAAAAGGCACATGCGCCACCGTCATCCAGTTCACCCGTGACGGCGACAAGATCCGCAATATCCGCTTTACAGGCGGCTGCAACGGCAACCTGAAGGCCATCGCAAAGCTCTGCGAAGGCATGAGTGCCGAAGATATTGCGGCAAAGCTCCTGGGCAATACCTGTGGCAACAAGCCCACCTCTTGCGCCGATCAACTAGCCCGTGCTGTACTCGGTCGCGAACCGTAAAAGGCGCCAAATCGGGCCCGCCAGCCACGGACACTATAAAAAAAACTGATAACTCCGCATAAGAATTAAGTATTGGACAGAGCGGAAAACCGCTTCTATATTTTGCGCAACAAAAAACGGTGCAATCGCACCAACGGAGAGTGCAAAATATGGCAAGAGTAAAATTTATCGAATCTGTTGACGAAGCTCAGGGCAAGGCCAAGGAAGCCTATGAAAAGCTAATCTCTACCGGCAAGATTACCAACATGAAGCGTGCGCTGCTGCAGGACTACGCAACATTTGATGCCTTCATGGGATGGTACACCAGCTGGGCCCGCCTCGTTGAAATTATCGGGCAGCGTGCCGCCACGGTCTACGCCCACGCCGTTTCTACAACCAACAGCTGTCAGCTCTGCTCGCTGTTCTTTATCAGCGACCTGAAGGCCCTCGGTATCGACCCCAACGGTTTTGAATACGAGAAGAACGAAGAGATTCTCGTGAAGCTTGCAAGGCAAATCGTGAAGGACCCCACCGCCGTGCCGGACAGCTACTTCGAGGAGCTGCGCAAGTTCTACAACGATTCCGAGATTGTGGCCATCGTAGGCTTTGCGGCCCAGATGATTGCCACCAACAACTTCAACTCAGTACTGAAAATCGACGTGGACCAGCGTCTGCTCCCCATTGTTGGCGAGTTCAAGCCCGCCACCTGGAGAAAAGACATCAAGTAAGTTTGTACTCTCCGTACAAGCTGGCGTTCCCGAGAGATTTGAAGTCCTTTTTCGGGAGCGCCTTTTTTTATTTTTCACACGTGAAAAGGGGTCAAACATGAACTATTTGATAGTCCCTGGATTGAATAATTCCGGTCCGAGCCACTGGCAGACCTTCTGGGCAAAAAGCCTGCCCAACGCATCCCGTGTTTAC